>JAYWHL010000629.1:0-16758 GCA_043777715.1 Cytophagaceae bacterium
AATTTGTTCTGAACTTAGTCCTAGTGTTTGAGCTACCAAAATGGCACACAAACTATTGATGGCATTATGAACGCCCTTGAGGGGCAAATTGCTTTGGGAGATTTCAAAACTAGCCGTATTATAATTAGCGTGTAATTGGCCATTAATAAAACTGCCACCTTGGTTTTGTTGTTGATTTAACGAAATGGGTAAATGTTTGGCAAGGCTTGGAAATTTATTAAGATTTTGGGCAATGGCTTCGCTTTCTTGCCAATAAATGAAGGTATCACTAGGCTCAAGATTTTGTAAAATTCTGAACTTTGCATTTACATATTGCTGAAAATCATAGTTATATCTGTCCAAGTGGTCGGGAGTAATGTTGAGCAAAATGGCAACGTTGGCCTTAAAATCATACATATTGTCGAGCTGAAAACTACTCAACTCCAAAACATACCATTCAAAATCATCTTTAATCACTTGTTTGGCTAGGCTTTGGCCAATGTTGCCTGCGAGTCCCACATTTACGCCCGCTTCCCGCAACAGATGATAAGTAAGAAGCGTTGTGGTGGTTTTGCCATTGCTGCCCGTAATGGCCACAAACTTGGCTTTGGTGTAGCGAGCCGCAAATTCTATTTCAGAAATTATGGGCGTTTTTAAGGCAATAAGTTGTTGAATCAAAGGTACTTTGTCTGGAATACCTGGACTTTTTACGACTAAACTAGCCTCTAAAATACGAGTTTCGGTATGTTGGCCTTCTTCAAAAGCAATGGCATTGTCAATCAAAATTTGTTTGTAACTATCCGACAGCAAGCCTTTGTCCGACAAAAAAACATTAAAACCCTTGGCTTTTCCCAGTAAAGCCGCTCCAACGCCACTTTCGCCCCCGCCCAAAACAATCAGCGTAGGACTATTATTTATTGATTCTGTCATTATTTCGTTAAATTTTAGAGACCAAAATTACAAAAGAAATAGGTTTTGTCATAGGAGGGAGGTTGTAGCAAATAAAAAAACAAAGTTTTATTTTGAGGGCTTAATGCTTGATTTTCAAAAAATTAGCTGATTTATTTTTCTTTAAAAGATATTTATTTCTGATAAATTTGACCTAAAATTTGCAAAAGGGGGGCTTTGTGTGTTACCTTTGCATTCCCAAACGGGTTTTGGTGATGTAGCTCAGTCGGTAGAGCAAAGGACTGAAAATCCTTGTGTCGGCGGTTCGATCCCGTCCATCACCACAAAAGCCTCAAAATTGTAATGATTTTGAGGCTTTTTGCTTTTTAAGCATTTTATGATTTTTGAGTATCTGTCAGTTTTCAGCTTTGAGAAGAACGATAGAACCAAGGCAGTCTTCGTTTTGAGCGAAGACTGCCTTGGTATCGAGATGCACTGACTGTATGAAAAATTATTATTCAGTATAAATCATAGATAAACATTCCTTAGTCTTTTTTCAGAGTTTTTGTTTGATTTTGAGCCTGTGGTTTTTCTGATTTTTTAGTCATTTCGTCCATCAATTTCATGCCCAAAAGGCCGCTCAATGCTCCGTTTTGTTCGCCCGTGCCGCCTGTTATCAAAATGTCTGGCATTACTTTAATTCGCTCTCTACCAATGCTTTCTGTAATTTTTAGTTGTGTAAAGTTACTTTCGCCCATTGCCGAAACTGCCAATTGATACGCCTCGGCATCGGCTTTACCGATGGCTAGAATTTTTTTAAGCGGATTTATCTTTAAATTTCTAACCATCAAAGGCCGAGAAAAAAAGCCAACCTCGGAGGCAAGTATAAAAAATGTCGGGAAAAAACACCCAATTTCAAGTGTTTTTCCCCGACATCATTATGGTTCGGTAGTTTCTATGCCACTTTTTTCATCTGAAAATAAGACGAACGTTCAAATTTTTGACGAGCGTATTCGCCCGAAATTTTAAGGTGTTTAATCTCTTTTTGAGAGGGGAGTTCAAACATGGCATCGGTAATGATGGCCTCACAAATAGAACGTAAACCCCTAGCACCCAGTTTATAAAGCATGGCTTGGTCCACGATATATTCTAGGGCATCGTCATCAAATTCTAGTTGAATGTCTTCCATCAAAAACAGTTTTTGATATTGTTTTGTGAGGGCATTTTTGGGTTCGCTCAAAATGCTTAACATCGTGCTTTTGTCGAGGGGTTCTAGGGCGGTGATGGCGGGCAAACGGCCTAGTAACTCAGGAATTAGCCCAAACGATTTCAAATCCATGGCCGTTACGTATTTCAAGAGTTGGTTTTCGTCGAAAGCCCTCCTGTAAGCGTCGTCGTTTGTAAAACCAATCGGACGGGTATTGATACGCTTGGCAATGTGCCTTGTGATGCCATCAAAAGCACCGCCACAGATAAACAAAATGTTTTCGGTATTTACAGGAATCAGTTTTTGGTCGGGGTGTTTGCGGCCTCCGTTTGGCGGCACATTTACGATAGACCCTTCCAGTAATTTAAGCATGGCTTGTTGTACGCCCTCGCCACTTACATCACGGGTTATAGACGGATTGTCTGATTTTCTTGCAATTTTATCAATTTCATCAATATAAACAATGCCCTTTTCGGCGGCTTCAACATCATAATCGGCCGCTTGTAGCAAGCGAGTTAATATTGTTTCTACGTCTTCGCCCACATAGCCAGCCTCGGTAATAACGGTGGCATCGGCAATACAAAACGGCACTTGGAGTATCTTGGCGATGGTTTTGGCTAGATAGGTTTTGCCTGTGCCTGTTTCGCCTACCATCAAGATATTTGATTTTTCGATGGTAATGTCTTCTTCATTTTTTGGCTGTGATAGTCGTTTGTAGTGATTATAAACCGCCACGGTCATTACCTTTTTGGCATCGTCTTGACCCACTACATATTGGTCTATGTAGGCTTTCATTTCGATAGGCTTTATGAGTTTAAACCCTTTTTGGCCTTTTTCTTTCTTCTTTTTGTCAAACTCTTTCTCTTTTTCTTTGGCTTTTGGGGTCATTTCTTCCACAATTACCTGATGACCTTGTTCCACACAAAAATTACAAATATGGGCGTCTATGCCCGACAGGAGCAGTTCTACTTCGTTTTTACGTCGTCCACAAAACGAACACGTTGGTTGAGCCATTGTTATTAAATGATAAATTATAGGTTGCAAAGGTAGGTATATTTGAAATAATAAGCCTCAGAATTTTATTTAAAGGTAAATCCAAAGCCTAAAATTCTCTACCAAAACTGTATCTTAGGCCACTCTGGCCTTCTTTATTAAAAACATATCCTAGCCTAAAAACGCCGTTGTACCAACTCACAAAATCAAGGTCTATGCCATAGCCCATTAGCATTTTATTGGCCAATTTACTATTGTTGGTGTTGGCAAATTGGTTAGCTACATATCCAAAATCTAGGAATATATTTGGGTATATGGCCAAGGGTAGGGTATTGAACTGGCTCATTTTAAGGTATCTTTTTATGTCAAAAACCTTGTCTAGGGCTTGGTATCGTAGGTTGGTTTTTAGGTAGCCCAATCGCTGGCCATCAATTACATATAGTTCGTATCCTCGTACAAAGTCTGTCCCGTAGCCAAATCCACGGGTTTGTAAAAATGCTTGTTTGTTGGGAGCCGATAGCCGAGTTTTGCCCTGTAAACTAACAAACCAACGCTGGCTTAGGGCATGATATTTGGCCAAAGTTATGGTAAGGTCAAATGTATTTACGTTGTCGCTGGGCAATAGCCCTAGTTTATTGACCTGTACGCTAAAAAAATGTCCCCGAAGCGGATACTGGACTTTATCTCTAAAATCGTAAGTATAATTATAGCCCACCTGAAAAAACCGTTGTTTGGTTTGTTGGTTCAAAAAGTAGGTTGGGTTTAGCTTGGCTACTGTATCAGCAATCCGATTGTAGTTGTATCGTAGTTCCAAAAACTGGAAATCATAAAACTTGTTTCGGCGTCTCAACACCACATTACTATAAAAACGATTGCGTAACAGATTATCAGTACGGAGGTCTAGTAGTTTGTCAGATGAGGTGTTATAGCGTAAATTTCTATCATTTGAGTAGGATATGCCGTAAGTAAGGCCTGTTTTTTGGGCTTTGTCTATGTAGGGTATTCTATAAAAAAAATCGTAGAAATTTGTAAAACCAAGCCCAACATTTATTTTGATTTCTTCGGCACGGCCTCTAAAATTTTTATGCCTAAGGGCAAGGCCAAGGGTGGTGCGGCTTAGGTCTCCGTTTTTTTCGGTCCACCATTCGTTCAAATTTCTATCGGCAATAATAAAAATAGGAAAGGGGAAGATATACCATTGTTCTTTTACCGTAATTTGAACATCATATACAACAGGATTGGCTGTGGGCAGGAACTCTGCTTTGGTGGTTAAAAATAAATTAAGGTTAAAGATTTTTCTGCGGTTTTTTTCGAGGCGGTCGGCCATTTCTGCTTCTTGTAGGGTATCGCCCGATTTTAGGTCAAGTTCTCTGGCAATAATATACTCTTTGGTTTTTTTATTTCCCAAAATCAACACCTTGCCTACAACGATTTTGGGAGGGGAGAGGTCTTGAATAAAAGTGGGATTAAATACGTTTAAGATAAGTAAGAATAAAAACATAAGTGCGTATAAAATTGGGGGTTAAATCTGTTTGAGCTAATTTATTAGATAGCTGTAAGCAATAAGCTGTAGGCTATTGGCTTGATATACAAACAAGTATGATATTAATAGTACAGACTAATGTTGTACGGGTACTTATTTTTGAGATACATCATACTGCAAATCAACAGGATAGGGATTTTGATTACAATGACTATTCATGGGTATCTTATGTTTTTAACGACAACAAGTATGTATTTATGGCATAAAAAGTATAAAAAATCTTACGTATATTCGTAGTCTGTTATGATAAGCAATAGCTAGTTAGCCAAAATCGTCTATTAAAAAACTAACCATTACATTAAAAATATCAATTGGCAAAGGTAGTACATCTTAGCGTAGTTCACTTTCCGTATGACCCACGAGTGGTATATCGGGAGAGTTTTAGTGTGGCCAAAGAGCATGACCTAAGTTTGGTAATGCCCAATGCCGACGCCCGTTTGCACCCCAATATCAACTTTGTGAGCTTGCCATTTTTCAAAAAAATTTGGTTGAGAATGCTCATTGTTCATCCATTGGCTTTGTGGCATTGTTTAAAATTAAAGCCCGAAATTGTCCATTTTCATAATGCAGAATTATTGCCTATTGCTTTGATATTGAAGCTATTAGGTAAGAAAATTATTTATGACGTACACGAAAATGTACGGAAACAGTGGTTTGCCAAAAAATTCAATACCTCGCTCATTCTTCAGTTCTTTTTTAAGATTTTTGATAATATTGCCCAACAGAATTTTAATTTAATTTTTGCCGAAAAATCATACCTAGAAACCTATCAGCACTTGGCCAAAGCCAGCGAGGTTATCTATAATTATCCAGATCTAGATTTTTTTGAACCATTCTTTCAGCAACGAATTTTCCCGCCACAAGGCAAGCCTGTTGAATTTTTTTATATTGGGCAAATCAGTTTGGCTCGTGGTATCGATACGCTTATTGAAGGCTTGGCTATTTTGGATAAAACCCATCCTAATTTTATTATGCACTTGGTGGGGGGCTTTGAGTTTGATATAGCTAACTTGGCTGATATTTCGGGCTTGAAAGGCTATAATCAAGTAAAAAATCGCCTTCGGTTTTATGGCAAGTCAGACCCCGCCAAGGCTTTTGAACTTACCGAACGATGTTTGGCAGGAGTGGCTATATTAAAATCAGTGGGCGATTTTCCAGGCTCGTATCCCACCAAGGTATTTGAATACATGGCCTTGGGAATGCCCGTAATTACAAGCGATTTTGAATTGTATAAACCTATTATCGATAATCACGCCTGTGGTTTTTGTATAGACCCTCTCAATCCAACGATGTTGGCTGACAAACTTTCGTGGCTCATCGAAAACCCCCAGTCCGCCTATACAATGGGGATAAATGGTCGTTTGGCGGTTCAGAATTATTATGCTTGGCAACAAGAAGAGATCAAACTTTTGGCTTTTTATGAGCGAGTGTTGGGGAATGATAGTAATAACTTTCAGCCAATAACATTAGCGGAGACGGTTAAATCAAACTTGTAAACTTTTTCGGCTTATAATTATCAGATGCAATTTATTTACAAAAGACCATACCTCGCTTTTATTGTTTGTAATCTGCTATCTATGACGATGATGTTTATCAACATAAGAGCGGGTTTGGTCGTGTCTTTTTTAATGTTGGGGTTTATCCTCGCTAATTTCAAAAGGGTAATATCTGTTTTATTCACACCGCCTCATCGTTTATTTCTTTTGTTCGTTGCCATCGAACTACTCTCTTTCATAAATTATGTGGCTAATTCTGAGGCGTTTTTCTTTGTGAGTAATTATCCAAGAATTATTTCAGAAATATTTTCGTACATCATCATTCCGCAAGTTTTTTTCTATTGGTTAGGGTCAGAAATCTCTACCAATAATAAAAACATCAATCTACAATTAAAAAGTATAACGCTTGTAAACATAGCTTTAATTTCGATTTGTATTATACTTCATTTATGGGTGCCTGATTTTTATGTCGAGTTTGCAAAACAGTATTTTGAGGCCGCCACAACGGGCCAATTGCTTGATAAAGAAATCATTCCACGAATGCACGGTTATCTAAACTCCATGCAAAATGGCGTGGTATGTTCTACTACCATTATTTTAGTGGCTGTATTATTCAAACATAAATTACTTAAAATTGCGTTGATATTGATTTTAATTTTAGGTTCTATTTTTACACTTCAGCGAGGTTCTTGGGTGGCTTGTTTATTAGCTATCTTACTACTGGCTTTGATTGAGTTTCGCAATAATCAATTTAATATTGGTAAATTTATTCAAAAAAATAGGCTTGAATTTGCCCTGTTTGTGTTTGTTTTGATTAGTGGCTTTGTTTTTTTTCAAACTTTGTCAGACGACTCTGGAGGATATGCTCCGCATTTACTATACCGAATAGCCGAATTTGGCGATGCCAGTAACGAGCGTAGCCAGCAGTTTGTTGATGCCAAAATTGTGCTTGAAAAATACCCATTCGGTATTGGCTTAGGTTTATTAACCGCCAAAGCAACCGACCAAGGTTTTAGATACTCCGTTCCTGACGCCATCTATTATAGAATATTTGCAGAGTTAGGCTATGTTGGCGGACTGGTTTTTCTATCTTTTTTGATAGGTGGGCTTGTCAAATTGTATAAAAAAGGGCTTTTTTATTTGGCAGCTATTTTGGTAGTTTATATGTTTCAGGCCACGGGAACAGCCGTTTTTGAACTCTACTATTGCAGTTTTCCGTTTTGGATACTCATGGCCATTGCATACAGCAAGCAAGAGCAAGTGCCGATGCAAGGCCAGCGAAGCATTCCAAATGTTGATATTTAATTTTCTTTTATCTTTTTCTTGTCGTCTTTTACAAAATCTAAGGACAACGAATTGAGGCAATACCGCAAGCCTGTGGGTTCGGGGCCGTCAGAAAACACATGGCCAAGGTGCGAACCACAACGGCTACAAAGAATTTCGGTACGCTCCATTCCGAAACTATCGTCCGAAACATTCAGGATAGCGTCTTTGTGAATAGACTTATAAAAAGAAGGCCAACCCGTACCCGACTCAAACTTTGTCTTGGAGTCAAACAAGGGTTGTTTGCAACAAACACAATTGTAAACGCCTTTTTCGTGATTTTGCCAATAAGCCCCAGAACAAGCTAATTCGGTAGATTTTTGGCGAGTAACTTTATACTGCTCAGGCGTTAAGATTTTTCGCCACTCGGCTTCGGTTTTTACTACTGCAAAGGTATGTTGTTTTTCGTTATGGCCACTTTGAGCCGAGCATTTTGGAAGGGCGATAATACAGCCTATCAAAAGCAAATGGAATAATTTCATTATTTTGTGTTTTTTGTTGATTGAATACATAAACGAAAAATCGTTGGGTTTAGATGTACGACTGTACGCCCTACTTCAATAATCCATCGTCGTCGGGTGGGCTTTCGGTCATTTTGATTACGGCCAAAGAATCTTTTGAATATCCTCCATAATTTGAACAGTCGAGTGAATAGGATACGCTTTCGGGTTTTCTGAATTTTCCCTTCACATAACCAATGGCTGCCAAGGCGGGGTCGGCATAAACTTTGTCCATAAACTTACCCCAAAGTGGCATGGCTATTCTTGCCCCTTGGCCGTATTCTATGTTTCGGAAGTGAATACTCCGCTCGTCGGCACCCACCCAACAGCCCGCTACAAGGTTGTGGGTTAGGCCCATAAACCAACCGTCGGAATAATTAGAAGTTGTACCTGTTTTGGCGGCGATTTCGTTGCCAGCCGCACAAGCAAAACGCCTGATGCCTTGTGAAGTGCCTCCTGACTCTTCTACGCCTCCTTTGAGCATGTGTACCATTTTATAGGCGGTTTCAGCAGAAATCTCTTGGTTCCAAGAGGGTGAAATTTCGATAAGATTATGCCCAAAGCGGTCTTCGATTCTTACAATAACCTCGGGTTTTTCATAAGCCTTGCCATGGTTTACGATGGTACTATAACCGTTTACCATTTCAAAAACGGATACTTCGCTTGCTCCCAAACACAGTGGAGGAGTTTCTTGCAAAGGGGTTTTTATGCCCATTCTATACGCATATTGGGCAATGTTATGGGCCCCAAATTTTAACATAATTTGTGCCGAAATAGTATTGATAGACAAAGCCAAGGCATGACGGAGGGTCATGGAAGCTCCCGAATATCGGCCCGTAGAGTTTTGGGGTGTCCACATTCGGCCATTTGTTCCCATAATACTCGTGGCTACGTCCCGTACGGGGTCGCAGGGGGTGTAGCCTGCATCTATGGCCGTGGCATATACAAACGCCTTGAAAGTTGAGCCTGGCTGCCTAACACCCTGCCGCACGTGGTCGAACTTAAAATGTTTGAAGTTTATGCCCCCCACCCAAGCCTTCACATAGCCGCTGGTGGGGTCCATGGCCATAAAACCCGTGTGGAGGTATTTCATCACATAGCGGATAGAATCGAGCGGACTCATTACTACGTCTTGGTCGCCGTTCCACGAAAACAATCGCATGGGTACGGGCTTTCGCATTTCTTTGAGTATGGCTTGGTGGTCGTCGCCAAGGCTGCGTTTTAGGATAATGTACCTATACGACCTTGGCGCCATTCTATTTTCTATGAAATTGGGTATTTCGTGCATTTGGTCGTCCACCCAAGGATTTCGGCCTTTCCAGTGGGCAAAGAATTTTCTCTGTTGGTCGGCCATGTGTTCCTGCATCGATTCGTAGGCGTATTTCTGCATTCTTGAGTCGATAGACGTAAAAATCTTTAGCCCCGAAGTATAAAGGTCGAGCTGGTCGTCGTCGGAGCGGCCTTTATTAATTTCGGTCAGTATTTTTTGTAAATCTTTCTTTACTTCTGCAATCAGATAAGGAGCATCACCCACATTTTGGTTCTCTACTTTATACCTCAACGTGATGGGGCGTTGTTGTAACTGTTCAAAATTATTTTGGTCTAAAAACCCATACCTCAACATTTGCCCAAGCACAATATTTCGGCGTTCTTTGGCTGCTCTTGGGTGGTATTTTGGGTTATACCGAGAAGGATTTTGCAACATTCCAGCCAAAACGGCTGCTTCTTCTAGGGCTAAATTACGAGGTTCTTTGCTAAAATACGTTCGAGATGCCGCCCTGATGCCATAAGCATTGGAGCTAAATTCTACTGTGTTGAGGTACATCGTCATTATCTCCGACTTGGTATATCGGCGTTCTAGTTCGATGGCCGTCATCCATTCTTTGGTTTTAACCACGAGCATATTAAGAGGTTTGAACCGAACAGAATCCAAAAGCCCTTTGTAACGGGTGTCTTCTCGCAAAGAAAAAAGGTTTTTTGCCAATTGTTGGCTGAGGGTACTGCCCCCACCCGAACCACGGTTGCCCGTAACCAAACCCTTCAAAACCCTGAACATAGAGCGGGGGTCGATGCCCGAATGTTTGGTAAAACGAACGTCTTCAACCGCCACAAGGGCATTAACCAAGTTGGGCGAAAGGTCTTGGAACTCTACGGGCGTGCGGTTTTCGGTATAATATTTACCCAAAACCTCGCCATCGGCCGAAATCATTTCGGAGGCTAAAGTGCTTTGGGGTTCTTCGATGGCCTTATAGTCGGGCATTTTGCCAAATAAATAAAACAAGTTGAAACTCACGGCCAACAAATAAAACAAAAACAAGCCCAAGCCCCAAGCCAAGATTCGGTACATTCGTCTGATTGTTTTCTGATAAGTACCTGCCAAAAATTCTATTTTCATAAATGGAGTGTTAGGGGAGAATGCTCTGTACTAATGATGAACTAGGAACGTGAATAATGAGTTTGGTCTTTTTCAGACCTTAAAACTATTTCAAAAATAAGGCTTTCTTTCATAAAAATAGCATCTCATGATTGATTTCGATTTTTTAGGCTTGAGATTTCACAAAACTCTACCCCAAATTCGTTACTGGCCTCTTAATCTTTTTGATAAGGCAACTTTTTGATAACGTAAAATAGCTCTTGAAGCTGTTTAAACTTATTTCTTTCCGCCAAAATTGACTCTTTTTCAACTAGACTTTAGCTTTTTTATCGACCGTAGCGATGCTATGCTCTCAAAAAAACCTTCGTCTAGTCAAAAAATAGCCTAATTTTGCCCTAAAATTAAAAGTTTGAACAGCTTCCTTATCGGCAAACTCGTTCTCAAAGTATTTGCCTATATTTGTGCATTAAGTATATTAAATTTTTACCAATGATTAACAATATTGATGGGCTTTCTCCCGTAACGATTCGCACCCAAGACCGTGTTTGTGAAGTAGCTTGGTTTGATGATCTGTGTGGGGGCGATACCCAGTTTTTAGGCAATCCCGACCCCACCCGCCAAAGCACCTACGAGCATTGTGCCGATATTATCAAAACTGCCGATGCCCTTGGCTATAAAAATATTCTTTTGCCTACTTCCTATGTTACAGGCCAAGAAGTTTTGCCTTTTGCTGGAGCAATGGCCCCGCAACTAAGCCAAATTAGTATGTTGGCAGCTTTGCGTACGGGCGAGATTCACCCACCCATGTTGGCTAGGCACATTGCCACCCTAGACCACCTAACCAAGGGTAAACTCACGATAAATATCATTAATTCTGAACTGCCTGGCCTGCAAGAAAGTCCCGAAACTCGCTACCAACGGTGTATCGAAACCATCGAGATTTTGAAACAAGCCTGGACACAAGACCGAATAGAGTGGAATGGTGAAATTTATAAAAACCTAAGTATGGACGCCAGCCCCGTAAAGCCCTATCAGCAAA
Organism: Cytophagaceae bacterium; assembly: GCA_043777715.1. Lineage (GTDB taxonomy): Bacteria > Bacteroidota > Bacteroidia > Cytophagales > Spirosomataceae > JAYWHL01. The sequence continues at coordinate 11,343 of JAYWHL010000629.1, forward strand.
ACGGTGGCCCTTTGTTATATTTTGGAGGAATTGCCCCAGGCTCTCGGGAGATATGTGCCAAATACTGCGATGTGTTTTTGATGTGGCCCGAACCCGAGCAAAATGTCTATGAAACCATGCAAGACTTAGCCCAACGAGCGACTACCCATGGCCGAACAATAGATTTTGGTTTTAGGGTACACGTTATTGTTCGAGAAACCGAACAAGAGGCCAAGGATTATGCCAAGTTTTTGATGAGTAAGTTTGATTTTGAAAAAGCCCTCGCCATGAAACAACGCACCCAAGACTGGCAAAGTGCGGGCGTGTTACGGCAAGATGCCCTCAGAGAAGCCGCCGCTGCCCAAGGCGATTATCTGGAGCCTCATCTTTGGGGCGGCATAGGCCGTGCAAGGTCGGGTTGTGGGGCGGCCATTGTGGGAAATCCCGAACAAGTATTAGAAAAATTAAACCGATATATGGATTTGGGTATTCGTTCGTTTATTTTGTCGGGCTATCCCCTCAAAGAAGAATGCGAATATTTTGCTAAATTGGTATTGCCACATTTGCCCAATGTTCGGCTTTCGGAACTGCAAGGACGGATGCCTACAAGCAATGGTTAGGGCGTAATGAAGTAGGAGACAGTATTGAGGAGACCTGCGTGCTGGATAATTTTACAAAATATAGCATAACACAGAAATTTGTCTAAGAAGCTGTTTAAACTTTTGGTTTTAGGTCAAAATGAGGTTGTTTTTTGTCCATACGCAGATTTTTTTGAGTGCGTAGCATCGCTACGGACGACAAAAAATCTAAAGTATGGGCTGAAAACAACCCCTTTGGGGCAAAAGAAATAAGTTTAAACAGCTTCTAAGAATATTGCTTTCGCATAGGTAGTTGGTGAGCCACCAACCACGGAAAAACAACAGAAAATTTTATTGATAATTATTTTTTGAGACATGAATACCTATAAATATCAAGTAACCATAAGTTTTGTCAATAAAATTGACCATGAATTTATGCTCAAAATCCCCGAGCATCGTGCTTACATCAATCGCTTGATTTTGAGCGAAGTGATTGATACTTACGCCATTAGTGCCGAACGCTCAATGGGCTGGATATTGATGAACGCCAAGTCGGAAGCCCAGATACATACCTATCTCGAAAAATCGCCCCTTTACCCTTACCTAACCATCAACATAGACCAACTCATGGTTTATGATAGCCGAATGTACCGTTTTCCTAAAATGGTTTTGAATTGACCCCCAAGTAGATGTAAGCAATAAGCAGTGCTGGCCGACACTCGGTATATGCTTGATATACAAATAATTACGATATTGATAGATTTGTGGAGGCGTGCCATGCTTTTAAAGCGTGGCACGCCTATTTGTTATTAAAAGTACCGCAATTCTCCGAATTGGAGGGGCTATAATTCGGAGAATTGCGGTACTTTCGGATTACCGACAGAAATAGCTCCTATCTTCTGCCTCCTCAATACTGCCTCTCTACATACTCCCCCCCATTATGGTTTTTTCTTCAATACAATCATTTCTTGATGCTTGGCCATGATTTGTTCATAAAAACTACGCAAGGCACTGTATTCGTTGGTTTCAAAAATGGTTTTTTTTATCTGTAATCGGCTCATAATGCTTAGTTTGTCATCGGTTTTGGTGATACTAAAACTAAACTTTGCCGAGGCATTGGGCAAGGCCAAGCTAATGGCACTGGGCATTTCCTCGATGATGTACCCCGCTGGAATTTCTAAGTTCGACAGGTAGGTGTCTTCTGCCATGGCCGCAAAATCAACAGGATATTCTCTGGTGGGATACTGAAAAGGGTTACGGTCGTAGTCGCTACTGATGATGGGTTTTAGATAAAGGCGGTCGCCAACGGCTTGTATGCCTTCGCTGGTTTTTAGGTTACAAACTAGCTCTGGTTTGTTGGCTTCTTTGTAGTTTATTTCTACCTTCGCAATATCAAGTTCTGGGTGTTTTTTTCTGAAATCATCTTTGTATTTTTCCAAACCCGTTTTCATAATTTCCTCTTGGAGCGACTGGCTAAAGTACCCCTGCCCGCCAATAATCAATGTGCCTTTCCATTCGTTTTCGGCCGTGAGTACAAAATCGTTTTGGGTAAATTGCATTTGCTTGGCCACAGGGGCAAGCGAAAGCCAGCGACCTTCTTTTTTGTCTAGTAAATATCCCCGTTGGTTCAAACACCGAATGGGCAATACGCCCATGTCGAGATAGGGGTCGGTGGCGTCGAGTAGCCAGTCTTTGCCGTCTATATTTACATAAACAATCACGTAATTAAATTTTTTCATAAAGGGTTCGCTCGGTACCCGCCCATGCGACCGTGTACTCAAAATAACGGGTATGGCCTCTATGTCTAGTTTTTTGAGGAGTGATAATAAACAAAGGTTTATTTCGGCAGAGTTACCTATGCCCGTTTCTACTACTTTTTTGATGGCTTTGTCGGTGGTTAGGCTTTCGTCTTCGTTCCAGTGGATATTTTTTCTCACAAACTCAAAGGCTTGTTTCACGGTGGTTAATTTATCTAGTTTTTGGGCTTCTATGGCTTTGGCTGCCTCTCGGAGTTTACCAAAACTTTTGATGTCTTTACCAAAATCGTCATCTTTCATCAACGTATTCCTGATGCCCTCCCAAGTAGATGAAAAATCTCTTTCTATTGAACCCTCCGTTGCCAAACTTTTACTGATTTGGAGTTCTAGTTTGTCAATAAAATCGTCTTTTGTAGTAAGGTAGGGTTCGTCTTTAAAGGCTTGTAAATCGGCCATTGCCCATTGAAAAACGGTTCGGGGAAGGCCCAAAATCCCATTGTCTTGAAACGATTCTTTGTCAATCACTAGGGGGTCTTTGTGCTGAACCAAAGCCTTAAATTCTAAAGTATTGGGTTGGCATATAAATTCGTAAATACTCCATTTTACGGGGATTGAATGCTGGAATGTCCAGCCTTGCATATTAAACAACGAATTAGAGTTGATTACATACATTAGTTCTATCACGCTACCTTCTTTTACTTTAGGCATCGTAAAAACGTATTGACAAACTCGGTCGGATAAATCTTTTTTGAAAGTGGCCTTTGCTTCAAGGGTATCTTGGACAATTTTCCCGTTTTCTAAATTATAGGTAATGCCAGTTACGGTAAATATATCTGCGGGTAAATTATTGCCTGACTTTAAGGCATTTATCTTAAAAGTTGCATAGTCATAGCCACTATTTTTAAAAAATTTGATTCTTAAAGCTCGTTTATAAGAAACAAGAAGCCTCACAGCCCCATAAGAAAACTCGTTTTCGCCTGAATCGTAGAGGTACATGGCACTGGCCGAGGAGTCGAGGGGGCAGGTTTTCATTTCGAGTTCCTCTAGGCTAATTTTGCTATATGTGAACGACGATATTTTGTTTTTTTTGAGAGAATCGGCTGATATAGAAGCCTTTGCAGTTAGGCAACTTCCTAAAAGCAGGAAGATTAAGACGGTAATTTTCATAGAAATCTTACTTACTAAGTTTGAGATGATAGCCAACCGTTGGCAGTAAATACAAACCGATATTAGCCCCAGCGATAGTAGGCACAATAACGTTGAGGTCGAAGGCGTGGCGAGAGCGGTCGAAACGCAAACCCGCCGAAAGAATAGCACCATTGTCGATGCTAAAGCCGTTGCCCATGGCAAAGAAATTTTCTGTAAAGAAAGTAAGCGTGGACGATGTTTTTTTCATGTAACCAACCGACATTCCATAGCTACCCGTTTTGTTTTCCATAAAAAGAATAGGACTCACATTAAAAAAACTTTCTTTTTTTCCGAAACTAAACGATGGTATCAATACGGTGGTATTGCCTAGGGTTTTGCCGCCAATGAGGTTGCCAGTGAGTGAAAAATTAAATTTTTCTTTACGAATCATTGCCGCTTTTAACTTTAGACTATAGCCTTGGGCAGGCAAAACCGTAACAAACCCTACCCCAATGCTAACCCTATCGTTTACGGCGGCGGCAAATTCGCTGTAATAAAACATATAGTTGTGGTATTCTATTGCGTTTTTTTCCATGGCAAAACCCGAGGGCATATACACAAAGCGATTAATAAAGCGGTTTTCGTAATAGGGCTTGTCGGTGCCATCTTTGTTTTTGTCGGATAGCTCCATACTCGCTATTTGGCTGGCTTGCACCACAATTAGGCCCATATTTTGGGTTTGTATTTTGCTCTGTTCGGTATTTTGTTCAATAATTCTCCCCTTTAGCCGAGTACCATCTTTGAGGCGAATTATAAAAACATTATCAGCAGTTTTGGTGGTATCATTTTTGAAATACGCTTGGGCATTGGCCGATGCAGACGATAATAACAGAAAGGCAATAAAAAGGAGGTTTTTCATGGTGGGTTTATGTTTTTGGTAGAAAATTATGTTTGTAAATTAGTAAATTTTGCTGAAATGCTTGCACTAAAATCTGTTTCGTGGTTATCATTCGTAATTTTTACAGGCCGATGTACGTACGTTTTAAGATGTTTTCTATTGGTCGGAAGCCACTCGTTTACTTTTTTACAATTATTTCACAATTTATGATGAATTTGTAAATAATAGAAAATGCTCCTACTTTTACAATTATTTCACAATTTATACGAAATTAGGACATCTTATGAAAAAAATTGAATTACCTCCGAAAGCAGAAAGTAAAGGTATTATTGATGGAATCTCTAATATATTTGATGGACTAGGATTGTTTATGCAAGCCAAAGGATTTAATGATAAAAATAATGAAGACAACTCTCTCCCACAACTTTTGTCTTGTGTGGACAAATGCAACAAAGATTATTTGTATTGGGATAAAGTAAAATATCAAGAAACTCCAGAAAATACTACTAACGAATCGTTATGGCTTACCTTAAAATCTTTTAGGACATTAAACTCCCAAATAATCACATTTGGTCAGTATAATTTCAGGTACTATGTAACGAAGCATTTTCAAAAGATACTCCATCAGTTCGATTTAGAAATTGGCCAACTTGGTGGGCAAAATTTACTCCCCGAACAAGACAAAACCCAGTATTTGACCAGTTCAATAATGGAAGAAGCCATCGCTTCGAGCCAAATAGAGGGGGCCGTTACCACTCGCCGAGTTGCCAAGGAGTTTTTACGCCAAAATAAAATTCCGAGAGATAGTTCTCAACAAATGATTTTGAATAATTATCGCAGCATTAAGTATTTATCAGAAATCAAAACCAAAGACATGACGCCCGAATTGCTATGCGAAATTCAAGGTATGATTACTGAAAAAACGTTAGAAAAAGCAATATTCTCAGGAAAATTTCGAGATTCTAATGATATTGATATTATTGATTCGATTGATGGAGAAATTGTTTTTACGCCACCAAAAGCCGAAGAGATAAGCCAGTTGGTAATCGAACTTTGTAACTTTTTTAATAATGATG
>JAYWHL010000630.1:0-2135 GCA_043777715.1 Cytophagaceae bacterium
CATATTTTTATAAACGACCTCTATCAAAAAGGTGTTCGTGAATTTGTTGTTCAAGAATTTGTTGAACTGCCAAACGATGCTCAAGTTCATATCGTAGAAAATACGATTACAGCCCTCCAAGAAATCGCTAAAAATCATCGAAAAAAATTTAGCTTTCCCATGATTACAATAACGGGGTCTAATGGAAAAACAATTGTTAAAGAATGGCTTTATACTTTACTAAGCCCTGATTTTGAGATAGTTAAAAGTCCAAAAAGTTATAATTCACAAATTGGTGTACCTCTTTCGGTTTGGCAAATCAACGATTTTCATACTTTGGGAATTTTTGAGGCAGGTATTTCAACGATTGATGAAATGGCAAAATCAGAGGCTGTAATTCAACCTACTTTTGGTATTTTTACAAATTTGGGAACTGCCCATGACGAAGGTTTTGAAAATAAAATTCAGAAATTAAACGAGAAATTACGCTTATTCAAGAATGTAAAGTATCTGATTTTTGAAGATAACGACCACGAACTTACGCAAAATATCAAAAATTATCTTGCCCAAAACAATCCAAAATGTGAGCAAATTGCTTGGAAAAATATCCCTGTAAAACACCATTTCAAAGATGCTGCCTCTATCCAAAACCTTGGACATTGTGTGGCCATGATGCAAGTACTGGGAGTAGATTTGATAGAAATTCAAACAAGAGTGTTGAATCTGAAACCTATTTCAATGCGTTTGGAATTGAAAGAGGGCATTAATGGCTGTTACATCATCGATGATTCTTATAATAACGACCTCGGCGGTTTGAAGATTGGGCTAGATTTTTTACAAACACAAAATCAGCGAAAACATAAGATTCTCATTTTATCTGATTTGCTCCAAACGGGTATTTCGGAAGAGGAATTATATCCACAAATTGCCAAACTCATTGATAATAAGGGTATTAACCAAGTTATCGGCATTGGAGAAGTGATTTGCAGGAATCAAAAATATTTTAAGCCTCCTGCAAAATTTTATGAAAGTACAGAAGCGTTTTTAGCCAAAATAAGAAAATCAGATTTTTTACAAAGTGTTATACTGGTAAAAGGGGCCAGAAAATTTGAGCTAGAAAAAGTGGTTAATAAACTTACTCAAAAATCGCATTCAACCGAACTACACATTAACCTTGATGCCATTTCTAACAATCTAAATTATTTCAAATCCAAACTTGAACCCAATACTAAAATAATGGTAATGGTTAAGGCATTTGCCTATGGGTCGGGCAGTGCCGAGGTTGCCAATTTATTACAATTCCACAGGATTGATTATTTGGCCGTTGCCTATACGGACGAAGGCGTTTATTTACGTGAAAATGGCATAAAAACGCCCATTATGGTAATGAATGCCTCTGATGCCACTTTTGAAAAGTTAATCGAAAATAACCTCGAACCCGAAATATATTCACATAGCCAATTAGATGATTTTTTAGCGTTTTTAGCCCAACAAAATCAGCGTGTCAATTGCCATATAAAACTTGATACGGGCATGAAAAGACTTGGTTTTGAAAGCCATGAAATTGATGATTTATTAAAAAAACTAAACCAAAACAAAAACCTAAAAGTAATGTCGGTATTTAGCCATTTGGCAGGTGCCGACGACACTCTCCTTGACGATTTTACTAGTTTTCAATTAAAAACATTCCAAGAAAATTCGGAAAAATTAGAAAAAAGTTTAGGTTACAAATTCATCAAACACCTATCAAATTCGGCAGGAATCGCTCGATTTCAGAAAGCCCATTTAGATATGGTTCGATTGGGAATTGGATTATATGGCGTAGCAAATTCAGAAAACGACCAACTAAATTTATGGCCAGTAGGAACACTCAAAACCGAAATTTCGCAGATTAAACATATCGCTAAGGGCGAAACCGTTGGCTATGGAAGAAAAGGGGTGGCCTTAAAAGAAACCAAAACCGCTACCATAGCGATTGGCTATGCTGATGGATTTGACAGAAGATTCAGCAATGGAGTAGGTAAAGTACTCATTAACAATAACTTATGCAGTGTAATTGGTAATGTATGTATGGATATGACCATGATAGACATTACAGACGTTGAAGCAAAAGTTGGAGACGAAGTAATCGTTTTTGGAGAAAATCCATCAATAAA
>JAYWHL010000631.1:0-2134 GCA_043777715.1 Cytophagaceae bacterium
TTTCTATCCAACAACAAATCTACTTGCATTGCCTTTTCTTGCTCGTTTGATGGATAAAGATTAAACACTTCGGTATAAACCCCCGCAATGCCCAAACGCTGTTTTAATGCTGGAATATGCCGTAAAACCAATCTTTCAAAAGCAAATCCAAGCCAAATCTTAAATGACTGGTTTTGAACAATTTGTATCCACATTCCTTGGGTATAGCGTTGATTTTTTTTCATAAATTGATGATAAAAATTACTAAATTCATCATTTAATAAATACCGCTCTTCTCTTTTTTTACGTCCAAATTGAGCAATTGTTGTGATGAATCCGCAGGCTAATAAATCGCTCATGGCTCGGTTGAAAGGCCCGCCATCTTGCACTTTTGATTTTTCAATGATTTGATTTCTCAACATTCCTTTTTGACTTCCTGCCAATGCTTCCACAATTTTTTCATGGTTTTCGGGACTCGCAAAAAGCGATTTATAGAGATTACCATATTCGTTTTTTAGTTTACCGTTTTCACTAAAACACATTCTTTCAATGGTTTGGTCGTTGCTCTCGTGGTTTTGAATATCATCAAGATAATACGGTACTCCACCCAACATCATATACAATTTTGCTATTTCTTGTAAAGGTTTCACAATGCCCTTTGCTTCCAAAAATTCCTTAGTTTCTGACAGCGTGAAGGGTTGCAAATGAACCGTTGCCGTGAGACGATTATGCAATCCGCCTATGTCGTTGGTAACATTATTGACCAACCAAGAACTCGCCGAACCACAAACTATCAAGATAAAATGTGATTGTTTGCTTAAATAATCATTCCAAAAATGGGCTAAATGTTGCAAAAAAACCGACTTGGCGGTGTTTATCCATGGGAGTTCATCTAAGAAAATAACCTGTTTTCGAGTTTTGGGTTGAAGTTCCAAATAGCTTCTCAACTGAAAAAAAGCCTCTCCCCAGTCTTTGGGTGACGTTAATGGAATTGATGATTGGCTATGAATGGACAATTTACGAGCAAAATTTTCTAATTGAGTTTTCAAATCAGCACTTTGAATACCCGTCATCTGAAAACAAATATTTCCTGCAAAACCCTCATCAATCAGAAAAGTTTTGCCCACTCTTCTCCGACCCGTAACTGCCACAAATTCCGCTTTTTTTGAATGTATTAGTGCCTCTATTTGAGCTAATTGTTCTTTTCTACCAACGATTTTCATAGCTATATTTGTAAATATCTATCTTTTTTGACCACTTATTTACAAATATAAAAAACATAAGTGTAAATATCTGCTTTTTTTAAACACTTATTTACACTTATAATTTTGAATCGCTTTACTTTTTTATTATAATAATTTAATTTTCAATTCTTTACACAACAACGCCATTCATTAGCACTTTTTAAAGTTCTTTCGTATTATGGGCATTCCTAAGCCATGAGTTTTGTTTTTTGAAAAATTAATGCACCGCCCTAACATCAACAATCTCGCCTTTTTTGATTTTGGCAAAAACACTATCAGCAGTATAGCAAGGCAAGCTGCGATGGTGTTTTTTAGAGTGGAATCATTTTTTGGTAATCATTTTTTTTCGATGAGAGTTTGGCTACTTCTATTTTCTGATTTATATAGATTCTATTTTTTGATTTACGTGAACTGCATTTTCCGATTTACGTAGAATTATGCTACTGAATGCTAAAAATTTAGCCCACATCAGAACCAACAAATGAAGTGGGGTTTTGCTTACCTTCGGCCTTCGGCTTTGTCGCCTTTGTCGTCTAGGTTAATGACCACTTTTAGTTTTTCTACTATTTCAAAAACAGCAGGGCAAACCTTGGTGTTTTCGAGGGTTAGGGGCGTAAGGATTTGGCTCATTTTTCTACGATTGGTGTGCGGATATTCTTGACAAGCCTTGGGTCTTATGTCATAAATAGTACAAGAATTATCGGTATCTAAAAACGTACAAGGCGAGGTATTTAATACATAGTCTCGGTCGGGGTCTAGGTGTAAGTGCTTGGTTATCAGCTCTGCGGGACGCATTTTTAGTTTTTTGGCTATACGGTCTATGTCTATATCTGTGAACACAGGACTGGTGGTTTTACAACAATTGCCGCAGGTTAGGCAGTCGATATGTTCAAAAACGTCTTCGTGTAGTT
>JAYWHL010000632.1:0-2134 GCA_043777715.1 Cytophagaceae bacterium
TTTTTGATGGTTTTGTGCAGAATTTTCTGTTCGTCTTGGCTCGGTTCAATGTCCACTACCTTAGATTTTCCAGTATTTTCATCAAAAAACAAACGCCAAAATTTTCTTAAAAAATTATAAGTACCAGAAATTCCATTGGTGTTCCACGGTTTTGATTGTTCTAATGGCCCCAAAAACATTTCGTAGAGGCGAAGTGTATCTGCCCCAAATTTTTCGATAACGTCATCTGGATTCACGACATTGAACAATCTTTTAGACATTTTTTCTACTCCAAATCCACAAATATATTTCTCTTTTTCCAAAATAAACTCCGCTTTTTCAAAATCTGGTCGCCATTTTTTGAATGCTTCTATATCCAAAATATCGTTTTCAACCATACTGACATCAATGTGCAGGGCTGTGGTTTCATACTCGTTTTTTAGGCCAAAAGATACAAAAACAGGGTTTTTACCTTCTCCTTCCGAGCTTTTTAGTCGATATACAAAATTGCTTCGCCCTTGAATCATTCCTTGATTTATGAGTTTTTTTGCAAATTCCTCTTTTTCGGTAATACCAATGTCTTTCAAAAATTTATTCCAAAACCTCGAATATAACAAATGGCCCGTAGCGTGTTCGGCGCCGCCCATATATAAATCAATATCTTGCCAATAATCTATGGCCGTTTTTGAGGCTAATTCTTGTTGATTTTTGTTGTCCATGTATCTAAACCAATACCAAGACGACCCCGCCCAGCCTGGCATGGTTGATAACTCATATTCGTAACTTTCGTTTTGGCCTTTGGGTTGATATTTCCAATTTTCCGCATTACCTAGCGGAGGTTCGCCCGTTGGGGTTGGTAAATATCTATCCACTTTTGGGAGCATTAAAGGCAAATCTGATTCATCAATCAAATAAGGAATTGTATCGCCTTTTTCTGTTTTTTTGAAATAAACAGGCACTGGTTCGCCCCAATATCTTTGTCGGCTAAAAACGGCATTTCTTAAACGGTACTGTATTTTGCCTTTTCCAATTTGCTTTTCTTCCAAAAAATCTATTAATATTTTGGTCGCAGATTTATAATCCATGCCATCAATCATGCCCGAATTGATGTATTTGCCTTCTTTTGTGTTATCGGCTTGTTGCTCAATATTTTTTTGGGCATCTAAAATTTGAATAATTGGCAAATTAAAATGAGTAGCAAAGTTCCAATCTCGTTGGTCGCCCGAGGGTACGCCCATTACTGCCCCAGTGCCATATCCAGCCAAAACATAGTCAGCTAAATAGATGGGTATTTGTTCATTATTAAAAGGATTCTCGCAAAAACTTCCTGTAAATACGCCAGAAATAACCTTTGTCTCGGCCATTCTGTCGAGTTCTGTTCTTGCTTTCGAGGCCAAAAGATAGGCTTCTACGGCATTTTTTTGAGCTTCACTTGTCAAAAAATCAACAAAGGGGTGTTCGGGGGCAAGTACCATAAACGAAACGCCATAAATGGTATCGACCCTAGTGGTAAAAACCTCAATTTGATTTGCTTTCCTTTTATCTCTTTTTTGGGTATCAAAAGTTTCATTATCTGAAATCCTAAACTTTACTGAGGCCCCTTGACTTCTACCAATCCAATTGCGTTGTTGTTCTTTGATAGAATCCGACCAATCTATGGTATCTAAACCAGCCAATAGTCTATCCGCATAAGCGGTGATTCGCATAGACCATTGTTTCATTTTTTTCTGTTCAACGGGATAGCCGCCACGTTCCGAAACTCCGTCTTTCACTTCGTCGTTGGCTAAAACCGTACCCATGGCAGGACACCAATTTACAACCGAATCATCAGGGAAAGTAAGGCGATATTTTAATAATAAAATTTGCTGTTCATCGGCCGACATTGCATTCCATTGCTTGGAGTCGAACGATGGGGTATCTTCATCACAAACCGCTTTTACGTTTTTGTTTCCTTCTTTCTCAAAAACACTTATCAGAGATTCAATCGCAACTGCTTTGTTTTGGCTTTGATCATAATAATGATTAAAAAGCTGCATAAAAATCCATTGAGTCCATTTGTAATAGTCTGGTTCAGAGGTTCTTACTTCTCTGTTCCAATCATACGAAAAACCAAGATTTTTGAGTTGTCTGATAAAAGTATTAATGTTTTCATCAG
>JAYWHL010000633.1:0-2133 GCA_043777715.1 Cytophagaceae bacterium
AGACAAGTTTTTAATGGCCAACATCGAACCATTTATTTGGGGAGATGTTGGCCATTTCTGTTTTGCTGAAAGGCTTTTTTGAATGCCATCGGATTTTGACCCGTTACTTTTTTGAACGTTCGGTTAAAATAAGAAAGGCTCTCAAAGCCAGATTCAAAACAGGTTTCGGTGATGTTTTTATCTAAAAGCAACAGGCGTTTGGCTTGGTTGATGCGGTAATGATTCAAAAATTCGGTAAAGGTAAGCCGAGTCATTTTTTTGAAATACCTACAAAAAGCAGGTTTTGATAAACTACAAACATTGGCAATGGTATTGATGGTTATTTTATCTTGAAAATGCTCGTCGATGTAGCGATACAATTTCCGCAAACGCTCTTGTTCTTTTTTATTGTACTGATTTTCAATGGCTTTGCTGTGAAGAAACACTTTGTCGGCATCATGGGCCAAGATTTGGAAAATTCGTAAAATCTCTAAAAACTGTTCAAAATGAGACAAAGTATGCAAGTTGAGCAAAGCCTCTGCCACTTGTGATTTAGTGTTTTGGCCAAAGCTGATGCCGAATTTAGCTTGCTCAAAAAGTTGATACACTGCCGAAAGTTCGGGTGTATTGGCAAAAGCCTCTCCTAAAAAATTGGGCTGAATGTGAACAACTATTTTTTGGTAATCGGTTTTTACGCCATAATCAAAATTGAGGTGGGGGATATTAGAGCCAATAAAAACCAAGTCGCTACCCTCGAAGCGAGAAATATGCTCGCCCACGTGCCGAGTGCCATTGGCTCCTACGATATAAACCAGTTCAAATTCAGGGTGAAAATGCCAAAAGAAGAAATCGCTCAACCGAGGATTGTGCATCAATCGAAACGAACTATCAGTATCAGGACTTATTTGTTCTAATTGGATTTTCATAGATTGCACATAAGAAGGCTAAAGTAATGGGCTTTTGGCAATTGGCCGTAAGTTATTGGCTTGAAATAAAGTATTTTGTTTCAAAGAATGATAATTAATTTTGGTAAGTACCCAATTAAAATTAGCTTATACTATTTTGAATATGATATACTGAAAAGCAAACCAATAGCCGATGTTCCACTTAGCTAAGTAGAACATCGGACATTTTTACAAATTGCTTTCGCAAAGGTGTTTGGTGTGCCACCAACCACGGAAACAAAAACCCTATTATTTCGCTTCGGAGAGGCGTAACGTTTGCTAGGTTAGGCTTCTCCGAAGCCCGAAGAGTGGGCGTATTATAATTTTCTACAAAGGTTGTTCCTCTCCGAGGCAAAGTATCGGAAAGTAATCTCTGATTCATATAACTTATCAAACACTATACTATTTGCTTGAAATGAAGTATTTTGTTTCAAAAAATGTTGATTCATTACTTGTAAATCTAAGCTAAACCACTAAGAAACAGTGAACACAGAAACAACCTCAATTTCTTAATCTTTCTTTAATGTCATCAGGTATTCTACTAAATCTAGGAGCTCTTGGGTACTCATGTTTTCTTGTAATCCTGTGGGCATCATCGAGTTAGGCATTTGTTTCATGCTTTTTACATCGGCAGTTTTGATGCGTTGGCTTGTGCCGCCTGGATATTTGATGTCGATATCGGTTTCTGTTTTTGAAGAGATAATTCCCGACAATATTGAGCCATCTTTCATTTTAATTTCCCAGCCTTCGTATCCAAAACTGATGCCAGCGTCGGGGTGTAGAATGGCTAAATATTGACCTTCTTTGGGGAGTTTTCCTCCAATTTCAGAAAGTTTTGGGCCAAAATCTATTCCTTGACCATTGATTTGGTGGCATAAGGCACAGTTTTGTTGAAAAACCGAAAAGCCATTTTTTGCATTTCCGTTCATGGCAATAAGTTCGGGAATAGAAGGTAGTTTTTTGCTTCCTGTGGTCATGCTTTGGCCTAGGTAACTGGCGGCTTCGGTGCGGACGTTACGTCGCCAAGCTCCGCCTACGCCCTGCACTGCGGCAGGGATAAACTCCTTGGCAATTTTGTTTTGTTTGAGCATGGCCAAAATTAAATCTTCACCGCCCCAGCTATTTCCAAGGTTTCTTGTTGCTTCTGACCGAAGGTTTTTGCTTCGTTTTGTGTCGAGGGCTACTTTGCTCAAAATTTCTAGTGATTCTT
>JAYWHL010000634.1:0-2132 GCA_043777715.1 Cytophagaceae bacterium
CGAAAATAACATAAGTCACTTAAAAATATAAAAAAAATGGTATTTCCTATATAAAGAAAATACCATTTTACAAAAAACCCTAACTATTGTTAGTTGGCGGGCTTTACAAACACTTTATCATCGATGGGTGTATTAATCAAAACTTTATTACAAGTAATGGTCATGTCGCCACCCATTGGGCTTGCGGTGGTCATCGTAAACGGAAACATAATACCATCAACCGCCTTAAAATCAGCCATTACTATCTCTTGTTCTGCCCCTCCCATGCCTGGGCCTTTGGTTTTTACCATCATAGAAGTAGCCACATCAATATATACATTTGACGATTTTCCCCCCTTAGAAATTTTTAGGTTATAAGCATCTTTACCATTAACTTTTTCGGTACCTACCAACTCAATCGCAGTACCCGAAGTCTTATAATTAGCAAGTGGAGCAAAGGGATTGAGGTCGTCGGCACTTATTTCTTTGGTTTGGTCGGCAGGCATATCTTCGGGCGAGCCACTTCCCCCCATCATAGCTGGTTGTATCATCCAGCCAGCCCCAGGCGTGGTTACCGTTACCACAGCGTTACCCATTACGGTTAGTTCCATGCGTTGCCCCTTGCCTACTACCGAGGTGGTTACCATCGGAATATCCATTCCCTGAACAGCCATTGAGTTATCGACTACTAATGTTTTAACGGCAGCCATTTTGTCGGCCCCACCACGAGCGGCAAGGTGCTTGGCTATGATTTCGTCGGCGGTTTGGGCAAACGAAGTGGCCGAAAGTGAAAGAGCTACAAATGCAGCCACTAAGGTTTTTTGGAGTTTCATTGTTAGTTTTTGTTAATAATGTTAAAATATGTAGGAAAGGTAATTAAGAGTTATAAATAAATAAAATTTCTTTGGGTTGAATGGTGTTAATATTCCTTAAATGGGCAATTTTCATGCTTTTGTTAGGATTCTTTGGGCTACAAACACGCCAGAATCTACTTTTATTTAGGCTGTTAATGTAACTATTTGAGGATAGAATAGGTTGTAATTAAAGTTAAAATATTTATTAATCTTCCACCGTATATTATCTATCCTATGAATATTGCCGTAATAGCAACCTCGCCAAGAAAAAACAGTAATTCTTTACGATTTTCAAAATATCTTCAAAAATTAATACAAAACACTGATAATCATATCGTTACAGTCGTCGATTTTCATCATTTTGATATTCCGTCAGTTGGGCGAGGTACGGTAAACAAAGACGCCCTGACCGATTTTCAGACTGAACTCATTACGGCTTGGCAAGCTGCCGACTTGGTGTTTTTTGTTACTCCAGAATACAATTGGACAGTAAACGGTGATTTACTCAATGCCCTACACCAACTTGGAGGCAAAGATTTTATGCACCTTTTTAATAACAAAACCTTTGCTTTGGCAGGTGTATCGGCGGGCAGAGGGGGCAAAATACCGTGTATAGAACTCACCACGGTTATCAATAAAATCATCAATTTTACCAATCAATTTTCGGTAATTTCGCCAAGAATATATGAGTCGCACGAAACACATAAAAACCTTGATGAAAACTCGGATTCGGTAGGTAATAAAATCTATGAAGATGCCACAAAGGCTTTTATAGACTATGCCCTGACCATTGCAACTCGCTGGAATCTAGGGAATTAAAGATTAATCCTAGGGTATAAAAAATCCCTAAAATGTTTTTATACCCTAGGATTTTGAAACCAAGTGTTATTATTTCTCAACATAAATTTCTGATGACCAATATTGCCATTTTTGCTTCGGGTTCTGGCTCTAATGCCCAAAAAATTGTTGAATATCTCGCCGATTTTCCTCAGCTCAAAGTCGGTATTATTTTAACAAACAATGCCCAAGCGGGCGTTATTCAAAGGGCTGAAAAACTTAAAATTCCTGTTCATATTTTTGACAGAACCGCCTATAAATCGGGCGGAGTATTGGATATTCTAAAGAAAAAAAACATTGATTGGGTGATTTTAGCAGGGTTTTTGTGGTTAATTCCCAAGTCATTTATTGAGATTTTTCCTCAAAAAATCATTAATCTACACCCAGCCTTACTCCCAGAATATGGCGGAAAAGGTATGTACGGGCATTTTGTGCATGAGGCCGTTGTGGCCAATCACGAAA
>JAYWHL010000635.1:0-2132 GCA_043777715.1 Cytophagaceae bacterium
ATATTTGGATTGTGTAGCGATTTGTTCTACAAAATGAGTTTTGTCCACGTACATATAGTTGCCTGTACGTACTTCCGAAAAATCTTGTAAACCTACTGGATATTTGCGTGGCATAACTAAGTGAAATTTTTGCTACAAAGTTATGGTTTTTTTTGGCAATCGGGCTTTGGCAATCTGATGGCCACGCTCAATAGATGTTTCCAATTAACGGTAATCAAATCTCATATTTTTTGTACCTTTAACCTCTATAAATCAATAAACGGTTAAAGTTTTTAAGACATAGAGAATTTGGAAGAATGAAAAATAAATTAAAGCAATTTTGGCTTGTCTTTATTTGTTTGGCTTTTGGGTTCGATACCCACGGCCAGGCTGTGCCGCTTGCTCGTATTTACGAAAAATATGGGTCAGATTCTACCCTTAATTACCTGTACGGTTTTGCTTTCCAAGCCGACTCGGCACAGGTATATGGTCAAATAAAGGCATTTGATTTATACTTTGCTGCCAAACAGTTGCCCAATAAAATGACCCTAGAGCTTCAAATGTTCGATGCTTTTTACACTCAAATTTCGTTGAATAATCTAAAATCGGCTATTTCAAAATACAAGCGTGTGGTTACACAAGCCGAGAACCAAGCGAATATTAGTGTTCAAGCGAGTGCCTTGGTAGAACTGGCCAGTTGTTATGAAAAAACCAACAAACTGGGCTGGGCTTATGAGTATTATTACCGAGCCGAAAAAGCATTTGAAGAAGCAACAAAACCAAAGGCTTTCAGAGCCTACGACCGCAGGAGGTTATTTATCGTTCAGTTTTTTTATCTGATTGCCGATTATGAACAAACCATAGTCTATGGCAAGGCGGCCTTGGCTGTTAGTCATACCGAAGAAGACATTTGGGCAAGGCTCAATTTGTTGAATTTGGTGGCCTTGGCATACGAAAACCAGTATGATATGGCCAATGCACAGGTATATCATCAGGCAACATTAGACTATGCCATCAAAAAAAAATATCCCGCTTGGATAGGCATCAGTTATGGCAATTTGGGTACGATAGCCCTAGCCAAAGGAGATTTGGCCACTGCCCAACAATTGTTTAACAAAGATTATGAAATAGGTTTGGCCACTAGGGGTTTTAGTACGGCCAGTGTTGCCCAACGCAAACTGGCCACCATAAGTTTATTACGAAAAAATACGACCTTGGCTAAAAAACAATTAGACGAAGCCAAAAGGATGGCCAAAATGGAAGCCTTAAACCCCAACCAAGAAGCCCAACGCTACGAACATATCGTTCCTGTTGAAATAAAATGGTATGAAGCCATGGGAGATTTTAAGACAGCCTTTGGTCTTAAAGTGCAGATAGACAGCCTATTAAAACAAAAAGAAGACCGCAACAATGCCTTTAGATTTCAAAAAATTGAAGCAAAATTAGAAGGCGAAAAATATAGACTCAAAGCCCAAAAGCTGGAACGGCAGGAGGCTAATACCCTTTGGCAACGAAACATGATGATATTTTTGATGTTTTTGGGAATGGGTTTTGCTTATCGATGGTACAAAACAAACAAACAAAAACAAGAACAAATCGAGCAAAAACTCTTGGCCGAAAAACAAGCCATAGAAACCAAACAGCATTTGGCCGAAGCCCGACTGGCCGAATATGTGGCCAAGGCCAGATGGAAAGGCGATTGGATAGATAGTTTACTGACAGAAGAAAATGATAGGCCAAGCAATGAAAGTTTGACACAAGATTATGACAAATTGGCCAAAAGTGTTATTCTAACAGAAGACCATTGGCTAGAATTCAAAGAACTTTTTGAGCAAATCCACCCCCATTTTTTCAATCGCCTAAAAACTGCTTTGCCGCTACTTACCCCTGCCGAAACCCGTATGTTAGCTCTGATAAAAATCAACTTATCCAACAAAGAAATGGCCATGATGTTGGGTGTATCGGGCGATACCATCAAAAAAACAAAACAACGCCTTCGTAAAAAACTAGACCTAAGCCGAGATTTTGCTACTGAAAATCTCTCTTTTTAGCTCAAACTCGTAATTGTCCCCCTTTTTGTCCCCCCATAGTATCACAAATGATGATTTTAATAACCTAAATTTACTTTAGGTAAAAATAATCCTTTTGGCAAC
>JAYWHL010000636.1:0-2127 GCA_043777715.1 Cytophagaceae bacterium
TGTTTTTTGAGGATATAATCTATCAAAATTACGCCCACCACAATCATATCTGCCCTAAAGGCTTTCATACCTGCCAATACCAACCGTTCGGGGTGACTGCCACTCACTATCTTTTGATAACTAGCTCTAAAAGAACTTATTGGTAAAATAGAAACGATGTTTTTATTCAATGTTTCTAAACCTTGTTGAGCCAAAAACATATCATTCAAAGTTTCAAAACTCCCTGCCGAACCCACCAGTATTTCGGGTTGATATTGATGAATGGCGTTGGTAAGGTCAAGCAGTTGTTCGTCAAGATAACCATACAATTTAGCGATTTGTTGCGGAGCAATGGGGTCGGTGTCCATAAATTTATCCATCAAACGTTGGCCGCCTAGCTCAAAACTTTGTTTCCAAAATATGCGTTTTTGGTTACAAAGCACAAACTCTACGCTCCCACCGCCAATATCCATAATGAGCGAAGTTTCGGTACTTAAAGAGCCTCCAAACTTTACGCCTTCGTATATCAATTGGGCTTCTTGGTTGCCAGCAATTACCTCTATTTCAAAACCCACATTTTGGGCAATGGCATCAATAAATGCTTGTTGATTTTTGGCGTTTCTGACAGCACTCGTTCCAAAAGCCTTTACTTTTGATGCCTCAATGTTGTATTTATCGGTCAATGTTTTGAAATACTGTAAAGCTACAATAGCCCTTTGCGTAGCCTCTGGTGTAATGAATCCCTGAGAAATTCCTCCTTGACCAATTTTTGACACATAACTTTCGTCTTCTAAAATCGTGCTTTTACCGTCTGATATTTGGGCAATTAACAACTGGAAAGTATTAGAACCGAGGTCGATAATGGCTTGAATCATTGATTTTTGTTTGCTAAAATAAAGTTGAAATTAATCAAAAAAATCTAAAAAAAGTAATGTGGGGGGCTTTTGGCAATTACTTGACCTCATCAGGGAGAGACACCAAAGGTCTCAAATTCAATGGCCTAAGCCCTTTAGCTGTGCCATAAACCACAAAATGGAGAAGATTGGTGTTGGAAATAATGAAGATTTGTTGGAATTTAAAACCTTTCAATCTATCTTTGCACTTCTATTTTTAAGACAACACAAAATATTTATAAAATGCTGATTATCAATATCAAAGACAACGAATCAATCGACAAGGCTCTAAAAAGGTTTAAGAAAAAATTTGAAAAAACAGGTGTTCTAAAGCAACTTCGCTCACGTTCGGCTTTTCATAAGCCCTCTGTTGTGAGACGTAAGCAGGTTTTGAAGGCTGTTTATAAGCAAGATACTTATGGCAATATAGAAAACGCTTAATTTGTTTGCTAATGCTATTTCAAAAATCCATTACTCTAAAAAGTAATGGATTTTTTATTTTTAAGGCTAAATTCCTCTAAAATGTTCAATGATTTCTTACAACATATCAAATTTCAGAAACGCTGTTCCGAGCATACCGTTACGGCATATCGTACTGATTTAGAGCAATTTAGTTTGTTTTTATTGAATACTTATAGTTCTGAAAACCTAGCCGAGGCCGACTTTCCACAGTTAAGGGCTTGGGTGGTGGCTTTGTCAGAACTTAAATTAGACACTCGGAGTATTAATCGAAAAATGGCAACACTTAGGACATTTTATGGCTATTTGCTCAAAAATAAAACGATTATTGTCGATCCAACGCTCAAACTAAAAGCCCTGAAAACAGACAGAACGCTGCCTACTTTTGTGAGAGAAAAGGAAATGGATACCCTGCTTGATGACATAGATTTTGGCAATGATTTTGAGGGCTTACGGGACAAACTGGTCATAGAACTTTTGTATGGTACGGGAATGCGTTTGGCCGAGTTGATTGGCCTAAAGGATAGCGACATAGATGCTTACCAACGCACCCTCACGGTACTGGGCAAACGAAACAAACACAGGGTAATACCCATACACCAAAACCTTTTTGCTTTGATACAAAGCTATCAAGCCATACGCCAAAATACGCTTAAATTCTCTGCTAATCTATTGATTGTTACAAACTTAGGGAATGCCACCTACCCAATGTTGATACAAAGAATTGTAAAAAAATATCTGAGCCTTGTTAGTACCCTCGACAAAAAAAGTCCACACGTGTTGCGGCATACTTTTG
>JAYWHL010000637.1:0-5883 GCA_043777715.1 Cytophagaceae bacterium
TTCGGGCTTCGGAGAAGCCTAACCTAGCAAACGTTACGCTTCTCCGAAGCGAAATAACAGGGTTTTTGACGTTTTTTACTACAAAGGTTAAGCCTCTCCGAGGCAAAAAATATAGCAAAGCCAAAATTTCAACCCCCCATTCGAATTAGCTATTCCAATTACATGAGACTTCTTTACGTATTATATTGCCAAAAAAACCAAAAAACTTATTAAACTCTGTAATTAATCAGAATCTTAAAACTTGTAATCTCTTGTGTTTCAAGCCAATTGTTGATAGTTGCTTCATACTATAAAACGGCAAACAAAAAACCCCTTCAACTATTGTTTGAGGGGTTTCCCAATAACCAAATATAGAAAAATCTTTAGAAATCGTTTTTATTAAGGTGTCTAAAAATTATATTCACAAAAATAATACAAAAAATCCTTTGATTGTTTATATACTTGGGGAAAATTCAGAAAAAACCTTGGACGAGTTCTATTCTGAAACTGATAAAATGCCCCAACCTTATTGCCAAGCTATCATGGCAATGGCCAAAACGGCCAAAGCAAGGCCAATTTTATTGATAAATTCAAGTTTTTCTTTAAAGAAAACATTGGCTACCAAACTAGAAACGATAATCACGCCAATATTGTAAAGGGGATAAACCAAAGCACCGTTTCCTTTAAAACTCGACAAAGCCATTAGCAGGGCATAAAAACTCAAAAAATTGGGGATTCCGAGCGTAAAAGCAGCGATGATATTTTGTTTTTCTATTTTTTCTGTACCTTTTAATAATTTGTAAACTAACATTACAAACCCCGTAACTATGGCCCCCAAAATCATGGTTAGGGTAACGGGAATGGTACTATCGGTCGATTTGATATAGTGGATATTCATATAATTAATAACCGTGTTGGTAAGGCCATACATCATAAAAACGGCGATAGGCAACAGATTATCAGCACTTTGTGTTTTGGTATTTTTTGTTTCTTTGAAGGTGCTTAAACCAACCGCCAAGAGTGCCAAAACCAAACCGATGTAATTTAAGGTAGAAAAATTTTGGGTGCTGCCAAACAAAAACAAACTAGCACAAACTGGCAACACCAACGAAAGATTATTGGCCAACGACGTAGCCGTAATACCCCGTTTTTGGGTAGAAGCCCCCGACAACAAAAAAGTAAGAATAAAAGCCACGCCAATACCCAAGGCGATGTAGGTCCAAGTTTGAGAAAAATCGACCGTGAAATGGCTTTTAGCAGGCATCAGAATCAAGCCCGTCAGGAAACAAACTGGATAATTGAAAACAATGGCTTGAAAAGTATTAACTTTATAAGAAGGGAAAATTCTGAAATTAAGCAATAAAACAACAGAAAAAACAATAGAAGCAATGAGATAAAGCATAAAAGGAGTTTAGTTTTTTGGCAATATAGCAATCAAGTTTTAGTTTTGAAATAACCCAAGCCCGAATATCCGTTGAAGCAAAAGCTCAACGACTTTTATTTGTATCATTGCCCATACGAAATAGACAATTTTACAAAATATAACATAACACAGAGATTTGTCTAAGAATATTGCTTTCGCAAAGGTGGTTGATGAGCCACAAACCACGGAAAAGAGCTGATATTCAGTATTTTGTAAGTAGTTTATGAATTTTTTATTGATTAATATTTCTTATTTTCAACACCATGCACCTTTCCGAAATTTTAACCCACCTAGGCGAAGACCGTGAAAACTATTTCAATGCCGTAGCACCGCCCATAATTCAAACCAGTAATTTTACTTTCCCAGATTTTGCTGCCTTAAAAGGGGCTTTCGATAACGAAATGTCGGCCTATTTATATACAAGAGGTGTAAACCCAACGGTGGATATTCTCCGCAAAAAAATGGCCGCCCTAGACGGTGCCGAAGACGCCCTGATACTAAATAGCGGTGCATCGGCCATTTATTGTGCCGTGATGAGTAACGTCCAGGCTGGCGACCACGTGATTAGTGTAGAAAAACCCTATACTTGGGCTTGGAAATTGTTTGATACTATTTTGCCTAGATACGGCATCAGCACTAGCTATGTAGATGGTACAAAAATAGAAAATTTTGAGGCTGCCATTCGGCCAAATACGAAAGTTATTTACCTAGAATCGCCCAATACGCTTACCTTCGAGCTACAAGATTTACAGGCTGTGGCGGCTTTGGCCAAGCATAAAGGCATTGTTACTATTATTGACAATAGTTATTGCACGCCCATTTATCAACAGCCCATCAAACTGGGCATAGACATCGCCATACAGTCGGCCACAAAATACATTGGTGGGCATAGCGATACCGTGGGGGGTGTTTTGACGGGAAGCAAAGCCATGATAAAACAAATATTTGACAGAGAGGCACTTAACACAGGGGCTTTTATTTCGCCGATGAATGCCTGGCTTTTGTTGCGTGGATTAAGAACTTTAAAAATTCGTCTGCAATATATTACCAATTCAACAAAAGTTTTATTATCTTTCCTCGCAAAACATCACAAGGTAGAAAAAGTATGGTTTCCGATGGGCGAAAATGCCCCCCAACAAAACCTTGCCAACCAACAAATGTCAGGGGCTTGTGGGTTACTTAGCATCGCTTTGAACGTCAGAAGTTATGAACAGATAGAAACCTTTTGCAAAACCCTTAAATGTTTTTTGCTGGCTGTGAGTTGGGGCGGCCACGAAAGCCTAATCATGCCACAAGCGGCAGCAATAGGCAAAGAAAATTTTGACCCAGCAATCCAAAAGCATCGTATGATACGTTTGTATATTGGATTAGAAGACCCCGAGTACCTAATAGAAGATTTAACCAAAGCCTTTGAAACTATATAACGCACTCCTAATGCAAAATCTTAATAATCCACCATATCAAATTATGCAATCTCATGAAAAAACTCCTGCTCACATGGTTTACGTTTAGCACGCTTGCTAGTGCAGTTTATGCACAACAAAACATTTATGACCTTAATGATTTCAAACTGGTTTATCTAGTGCCAAATGGCCTTGACGAACGTTTTGAGGTAAATAAAATCATAAAAAACAAACTTACCAACGCTGGAATTGCCGTGGCAACTTCCAAAATTCCGATGTTGGCCAACACCAATTTAGATACTTGTGCGGTACTCACCTGCGAGGTGGGACACGGCAATAGTACGCTGTCGGGCTTTGACAGAGACGAAGTTTATATCCACTTTTTTGATTGCCAAGGGCATGTTGTTTACTCTTGTAGTGCTTTGTCGGGCATGAAGGTTTCGTCTAAATCGGCCTATCAAAATGCTTGTGAAACCGCCCTGCAAAAGTTTGACGCCTTTAAGCATGACTACAATCCGATTTCAAGACGAAGAATGTCGTTTCCGTCATCTACCAATGTTTTTGGTATTATAGAAAGCGACTCAACGGCTTTGTTAATTGCCTCTACGGACAACAAGCCCATGATTATTGGGATTCCAGAGCGAATCAGTAAATATGACGAAGACCGCCCCCTGCCGCTACAAACTAATGCCAACATTTTGGCAAAAAACAATACTAAAACCGTAGAGGAAGAACCCAAAAGGCATATTTCAATAGAAGAATATTCGATGAGTGCGAGGGCGAATCGTACAAAGACCTCGGTATTACCTGCCGTTTTTCAAGAAAATTATCGTAGTGCCGATGAAATTTTAACAGGCAAAGTAGCTGTAAAAACAGAAGCCGTAGCGATACAAGCCCCTGAAAAACAAGCAATTAAAACACCCGAAGCGATACCAGTAACTATGGTAGAAGCTAAAGAAGAAAGAAAAAACAAGAATCTTCCTTCTATTTTTGACCAAAGCTATACCAAACCCGACGAAGTTATCAATAACAAAGAGGTGGCTATGGCATCGGTAAAATCGGAAATACCAGCAACACTGGCCATAAGCAAAGCCACAGAAAGTGTAAGTGTGAGTGTTGCCCTACCTGTCGAAAGCCTACCAAGCCCAGTGATAACAACTACTGCCACCGCTCCAATCGTTAATGTGGCCAAGGCAGTAGTTAATAAAGAAATGACTGCACCGTATAGCTCGGTGAGCAACAGCAAATATGGCATGAGGGTAGCTCCAGTTTTTCCAGGAGGAACAAAACAACTTTTTGCTTATTTGAAATCCAAGATGAAATATCCAGCAGGAGCTATGGCCGATGGTATTGAGGGAAAAGTACACATCGGTTTTGTGATTGACCAATCGGGGAATATAACCACGATAACCATAGAAAAAAGCATCAGAGACGACCTAGACATGGAAGCCGTGAGAATTATTGGCCAGATGCCTCCTTGGAGACCAGCCTTGATTCAGGGCGAACCTGCCAAAGCAAAGGTTATTGTACCGATAGATTTTTCGTTGAATACAAAATAAATCATACGATTCGTTGTTATTTCGGCAACAAACAAAGTGGCAATTTCGGTATCAATTGATACCGAAATTGCCACTTTGTTATCTACTAATTGTTATCTACTATTTGAGGGCAAATCTAGTTTATTCGTCTTGGACGGCCTTCGCTTGGCTTGTCGTTCCCTCCGCCAATACGCTGATTATCAGACGGTTTTGAACCCACACTTATATCATTTCCAATCTTGTTGCCCGACTCTAGTAGCCTATTCGAGTTTCCTCTTTCTCTTTGATTATCGTTGTTTGGCCGTTCTTTGTCGTCTTGTCCACGATTTGGGGCTTGCCTGTTCCAGCCTCCATTGTTCTCGGTCGGAGCGTTGTTTCGGTCGGTGCGTTGATTACGGTCATTTTGAGAAGAATTTTGATAGTCATCTCTACGCCTTCGGTCGGAATCGTTGCGGTCAAAATCTCGGCCTCTTCTATTATTTTGGCTTTGTTGCCAATCGTTTTGTCTATTGTTCCGCCTTGGGCTATTGTTACAATACTCAAAAGCCAAATGGTTGTTATGATTCCTAAACCAGCCATTATAGTTTGTTCTTGGAGCATAGCCAATTCTAGTACTCCCAAAACCCCGTTTATCGAATCTAAAAAAATCGAAGCCACCTCGATAAAACCCTCGCCCAAAACCCTGACGATTACACCCGTAGGCATCAAAACCATAAAAAGTACGGTCGTAGTCGGTTAGTTCTAGCCCTAGGCGACGGTTTAGGTACATTACGTTATCCCAGATTTCTTGTTGTTCCCAGCCACTATAATAGCCGTCGGCCTGATAATTATATTCTTGCCTTTCGATGTCTTCTAGCTGTCGATATAATTTATTGGATTCGTAATTGGTAATCAAACCCTGCTGAATACCATCACTAATCCTTACCCTAACGTCCCAGTGCCAGTCAAATTCATTATCGTAATAATACCTTTCGTCGTTACTATTGTTGTAAGAATAGTTGGGATAGTCGTACTGTGCTTGGGTGGTGTTTGCCAAAGATGTCATCAACATCAAAATGGCCAGTGTGTAGTTTTTCATGTGCTATTGTTTTTTGGTTACTTATTAGATACCCCAACCTACGAATAGATTAACCACAAACCATAAAATTAGTGTTAATGTATGTTAAAGGCTTGACTGGAAGGGAGACTTCCATGAAGTGGCTGTCGTGCTTAAAAGTATTTGGTAACCAAACTGAACCACACCCGTTAGTTTGATAACGACATTGCTATTTTGTTTTCAATTATGCATGGCACGCCTTGTTATCATAATAGAACAGGCGTGCCACGCATAGCAGTACGATTTATCAATGTCGTTATCTAAGTTAGTAGGTAATTCCGTTTTTGTCTAGTAATTGTTGTAGCCGCTTCACGCTTTCTTCAAGCATGGCAATATACTTGGTATCATTAGGGTTTGAAGTTGCCTGATGTATCACTACACCATTACCCGTATCATTGTGCATGATATTGAATGTATAGCTTCCTTCTGATGATAACAATTCTC
>JAYWHL010000638.1:0-2123 GCA_043777715.1 Cytophagaceae bacterium
CCCGCATACAGCATATAAGGCGTAACGGCAAAGGCACAATCAATCATAAACTGGTCGAGGCTATCTACTTTGAGCCACGGGGCGGTCATAAAGCCTTCGGAAGTACGTTTTTGATTTTTGAACATTTTGTCGGCATATTCAAAAACGTGAGCCGATAATTGTGGCGTTTTGTTTAGATAATTAAGATAAGCCACGCCCGTTCCGCCCGCTTCATAGCTGATAAAACTTCCACGTCCTTTTATTTCTTTTGTTTTGAATTTTTGGAAGATTTCGATGGTGCGGTTCAGCGTTTTAGGGCTTTTTTGAAGCAACGATAATTCGCTCATGCCGTGCATAAAGAGCGTACCGCCATAAATTGCCAAATCTACTTCTTTCAAACCCCTTTCCATTGCTAATTCGGCGATAGCTTCGGTAGCTACGGGTTTTAACTGGGCAAAAAACAGTTTGTTAAATATCAAAAGAAATACAAACAGGAGTATTTTCATACGAAGTTTTTGATTTTTATTTTCCTTAAAAAATCTAATAAAGTCGTGATTTTGATAAAATTGGTTCTTCTACCAAAACCACGACCTACGGGCTAAAGTAAATCGGTTAATAGCCTGGGTTTTGCTCTAGTTTTGCATCTTTGTTGGCTTCAATTTCTGAAAAAGGAATCGGGAACAAAGCATGGAATGGCTGAACAGTTGGGCCTGTAAAAGTATTATATTTTTTTACTCTTTCCACCAATTTTCCCATGCGAGAGAGCGTAACACGACGGTCTTCTTCGTACATCAATTCTCTTGCTCTTTCGTCTAAGATATAATCAATACTAACTTCTGCTGCCGTTACTGGTTTTGCTTTTGCACGGTTACGCACCAAGTTGATGTCGGCGGCGGCTTGGGCTGTATTGCCTTTTAGTAAATGAGCCTCGGCCCTTAGCAAGATGGTTTCGGGCAAACGAATCATATACATATCTCTGAACGTTGGCCCTGCCGTGGTTTTCAAAGTCTGTTTCGTGGCATCTTGAATTACCCCCGCAGGGTGTTGCCCAGGGGTTGTGATTTTTGTTGGGTATGGATACCAACGCCACGAAGCCGCCACCCAGTTAGGAGCTTTATTGTCAATAATACTCTTTCCAAAAAACTGTGATGCTGGATTGGTATAAATCAAATCTCTTGAAATATTAAAAGGCGAAGTTCTAATATCTGTTATTGTGGCATCTAATTTACGATTGTCCTTCTTAGGGTCTAAGCCCCAAATTTCATAAGTCCAATAGTCTGTTGGTTGCACAAACGATACACCACGCCCGCCTGCATTGATTGTCGATGCACCCGCACCATCAACCAAAAGTGGCCTTGCATCGGAGCCAGAAATTGAGAAAACCGCAGGAGCAGCTACCCTTTCGAGGTTGTTCATTGGGCTACCCGCAGAAGTAAGGATTCCACCAATTACATCGTTTTCGTACTGAATTACCCAAATAGACTCCAAGTTTCCTGACTTGCGGTTTTGATTGCCTACTCTGAACAAATCGTAATAAACATCACCTGGCTGGGTTCTTAAACTTCCAAAACGGTCGGTCATTAGTCTCAGGTTCGATTTTTCAATCACTTCTGTGGCCGCAGCAATGGCCTTATCGTAGTCTTTAATGGCAATATAAGTTTCGGCCAATAAGTGATTAGCCACCGCCTTGCTCACTTTGCCGTCTTTTACAACATCAACATTTGGCAGGTTGGTGGCAGCATCGGTTGCATCTAAAATAATTTGACTCAGAACTTGGTCTTTTGATGCTCTCGTAAAATCACTTTTAGGTGCAGCCACTTCGTCGAGTATTAACGGCACGCCACCATAAAGATTTACTAATTTATGGTAGGCATAAGCCCTAAATAGTTTTGCTTCGGCACTGTACTGTTTTTTTTGTGCTTCAGTCATGCTAGACCCCGACGTTCTCGCAATAATCGTGTTGGCATTTCCAATAATTTTATACCAACGCAACCAGTGTTGCCTTGGTATATCTCCTTGGGGGGTAAGCCCCACGGCATAACTCCCAAGGCGGTCGGTGGCCAAACGGGCATTAAAAGCCAAGTCGGTTCCCAAAACCTCCGAATATAAAGTTGCACCACCATCAACGCTTTGGATAGCTCGTA
>JAYWHL010000639.1:0-2121 GCA_043777715.1 Cytophagaceae bacterium
CTAAATATTGAACTACCCGATGGTCAAAAATTTAGGTCTTTCCCCGAAAAAATGCCAGCATCAGTACCAATAAAGGCTGTTTATGGAGAATTTAAGAAAAAAGAGACTATCGAAGTAGATTTTTTTAATATTGAAAGATACGACCCTTCGATTCCGCCAACTTATCCCAGCACTGGACAAATTACTTATGTAACCGAACCCAACGGCCCAAGTGGTTTTCAGGTATATGTCGATACACAAGACCCCATTGGCACAGAACGAAATTATTATCGTTGGACGGCCTCAACCATTACCCGCCGAGAAACCACGGGGCGGTGTCAGCAAATTGCGTTTATGAGATATTGTTGTAATTGTATTTATGGCGAAACTTGTTTTGTTCCACAAGACCATACCAATCTCAATCTTTTTTCTGACCAACTTACCGACGGCAACCTCATTCGGCGTCGCCCTATTGTTGTAGTGCCTATTTTTACATCTGGAAGAATGTATTTTGAAATCAATCAGTTGAGTTATACCCGAGAAGCCTATCAATTTTGGAAACGCTATGAAGAACAACTCATCAGAACAGGAACTATCTTGGACCCTCTGCCTGCTCCTATCGAAGGTAATATCTATAATGTAAACAAACCCAGTGAACTAGCCTTGGGATATTTTTCGGCAGCGGGGGTATTCAAAAAACGTGAGATTATCCCAGTACAACTCCTTGATTTTCAGCTTTTCCCTCGTGGAACTACCCGCCGTAGAGGTACGTGCATGGAAATTTATGGTAGCCAAGGGGCCTACGATGTGGACGATTGGCCAAAACCAAATTGGGAAACCGAAGAATTGAACAACTAAATATTTACTATATTTACAGTCAAAAGTTTTAAAAAATCAGCCATGAAAAAATTATTATCTCCTTTGCTCGTTTTGGGCATATTGCTTGCTTGTAACGAACCTTATAATGTACCAATCAGGTCGGAATCGTCCAGACTTGTGGTTGATGGAGGCATCAATTCGGGCAAACCTCCCTATACCATCAAATTATCGTATTCTGGAATTTTTGAATATGCCAACAAAACCGAAGGCGACCAAGCCGAACCCAACGCCAAAATTATAGTAAGTGATGATAAAGGCAATAGCACAGATTTTAGATATATCGGAAATGGTAATTATCGGAGTATGAACCTTGGTTTTAAGGGAATTGCTGGCCGTACTTACACCATGAGTATAGAACTACCCAATGGTGAACGATACAAATCTTTTCCTGAAAAAATGCCTACATCAGTGCCAATCAACGCTATTTATGGAGAATTTAAGAAAAAATCTAATATCAGCGTTGAAAGCTATTTTATCAATAATTATGACCCATCTATTCCAGTACGTTATCCATCGTTTGGGGCTATTACGTATGCAGCCGAACCCGATGGTTCGAGTGGATATCAGGTATATATCGATACACAAGACCCTGTGGGGACTGAACGAAATTTTTATCGGTGGACGGCCTCCACAGTTACCCTTCGAGAAACCACAGGCCGATGTGGGCCGTTTTGTAACTGTACTTGTATTGTAGATGAAGTTTGTTTTATGCCACGAGACTATACCAATCTTAATCTTTTTTCAGACCAACTCACAGACGGTAATCTTATCAAACGTCGGCCTGTTATAGTAGCCCCTATTTTTGCAACTGGCCGAATGTATCTTGAAATCAGTCAGTTTAGTTATACCCGAGAAGCCTATCAATTTTGGAAACGCTATGAAGAGCAACTCATCAGAACAGGAACTATCCTAGACCCTCTGCCTGCCCCTATCGAGGGAAATATCTATAATGTAAACAAGCCCAGTGAATTAGCCTTAGGGTATTTTTCGGCAGCGGGATTATTCAAAAAACGCCAGTCGATTGATGTCCAATTGCTTGACTACCAGCTTTTACCACCAGGGGTTACTCGCCGTAGGGGTAGATGCATGGAGGTATATGGCAAAGATGGTGCTTACGACATTACCGCTTGGCCAACGCCCAACTGGGAAACTGAGGAGCTAAATAAATAGGATTTTTGGTTAGTTTGGCGTTTAGGTTTAAAGCAAAATACCGAGGACTTTTTCTAAGAAAATATCCTCGGTATTTTTTTTAAGTAATTTTAT
>JAYWHL010000640.1:0-5863 GCA_043777715.1 Cytophagaceae bacterium
GATGAAGCCCAAAAATCGGGCATTGACTTGTCCATACATTGGTTAAAAGGCGGTTTTCCCAAAGCCCTTCTCGCTCCTGACATGGGGCTTTGGTTCGAATGGCAAGAATCGTTCATCAAAACTTATATAGAAATCGACCTTAGAATGTTAGGGTTGAAAGCATCACCAATGGTTCTGCAAAAATTGATTCGGATGCTCACAACTGTTCAAGGTTCTACGCTCAATTACGTCAATTTGGGTAATTCGATGGGTATAACGGGTAATACCTTACAGGGTTATCTCGATTATTTAGAGCATTCGTTTGTGATTAGAAGGCTTCAACCTTATTTTGCGAATGTGGGAAAACGATTAGTAAAAAGCCCAAAATTATATTTTAGAGATACAGGAATATTGCATTATTTGTCTAATATCACAGCTTATGACACCTTAATTTCTAATATTGCGGCAGGACATTCGTGGGAAGGTTACGTGATTGAACAGATTATTGGACGCTTGGCAGGGAATATCCAACCCTATTATTACAGAACTCAAAATGGTGCTGAGATAGATTTATGCCTCCTCAGAGGGAATGAAATGGTGGCCTCGTTTGAAATAAAATTGTCGAATAATCCTTCTTCAAGCAAAGGAAATACGGAGGCAATTTTGGATTTAAAAACCAAACATAATTTTATCGTAACGCCTTCGTCTGAAAACTTTATGGTCAATGAAAATTGGCGGGTTTGTAGTATAACTTCACTATGGGAGCATTTGGAAGGTTTGAAATTATTGAAGTAATTTTTATTTGTTACTCGAAATGGAAGTTGTGGCTAATTTAGAAAAAGCATAAGTGATTACCACCTTTTAAAACCTGAACGTGGGCGACAAATGAACGAAAAAGGTCTTTTCGTCTCACATTTTTCTTTTATTTCCCTCCAATTATTTATCAATAATTCAACCATTTGCCAATAAGTATAGCCTTTTCCTTTGGGTGGTGAAATAAAAAATACACCTACTCCATGTTTTTCAAAAAGGTCTCTTTGGGGTTTTGTTCGATGTATATTTTTATCTTGGGTTATAACAACGCCATGCAGTTTACCAACTTGTGGAATCCAATCTTCGTCCTTAATGCCTTTTCCAAATTCTTCTTTGATTGATAAAACCTCAAATCCATCAGCCATTGGTTGCTCTAATATGTGTAGCCCTTTTGCTAAGAAAGGAGACAAGTTTTCGTCAATAAAAATTTTCATTAAGCAACGTTTAGGTGAAAATCAATAGCATCTTTTACTTGCTTTGACGTAAGTTCAAAAATATTGGCGATTACTTTTAAGGGTTCTCCAGCACGATAGAGGTCGAAAACTGTCTCTGTAAGTATGTTAGTATTACCAATTACAGGCTGTCCGAATTGTCGATGTGGGTCAATGATTATTTCATGATTTTTCCCTAGAGGGTAAAATCTTGTGGCTAATGAATTTACATCAAAATCTATACTTCTACAAAAAGGCTCTAAAACTTCTTTGATGTTGATTTGTAACGTTATATCGGCTTCAATAATTTCTCCAACTTTACCACTAAAAAAGATATTCTTTCCGTCGGTAAGTATATTGGATTTAGCAAAAGGGTATTTCGTTTTATAAACTTCCGCCAAAATATCATGGGCTTTATTTATTTTGAAACTACTTACCCCATTCAATCTTAATTGATAAAAAGTATAGAACTCAATTAGCGTATAAAAATTAGTAACCTGCTCTTTTCCAGTTCCTTGCGAAAAAGCATCACATTCTCCTTGTGCAAATTTTTCATTCCAATATTCTTTCATCCAACGCCTAACTTTGGTAGTTGGAAGTCTCAGAATGGAAGCAATATCTGGAATTGTATAAATTCCTGTTCCAATATCAAATATGTCGTTTTTATCGAAGGTCAATTTTGTTTGTTTTATTTTCGTAAAATTACAACTATAATACCAATTTAAGGGAAAATAAATTATTTTCCTATTCTACTTCAATCCAATAAGATAAAATACTACTTTTGAAGAAACAAAACTGATTATTTTTATGGAAGCTACCTTTAAAGTACCTGTAACGGCCTTGCCCAATATCTTGAAAACAATTGAGTCATTATTTGGTGTTTCAAAAATGATTGAAATTACTGTGAAAGAAAGCGACACCATAGATAAAATTGATTATGCTAAGATGTTCGAAAGGACGGAGTTGATGAGGAAGAAAAATGAAAAAATCATTGTTCCTTCCAACTTAGATTTATCGGCTTTGGCAAATGAGGTAAACTTATAGTTTTCTATGATATATTTTGATACCGATGTACTAATTAATTATCATTTTCTCCAAAATAGGATTAGTCTCAACAAGGCTATTGCTGTCTATGAACAGGCGATAGCGGGAAAAGTTTTTTTCACTTCACTCTTGACGCTTCAAGAATTTGGCTATGTTTCCCAACGACTCGGTTCGTTGGAATCGGAGATTGAAACAATGATTCAAGATTTTTTAATCTCAAATCCTGTTGGTTACACTACCACAGATTTTGCTAGGGGTATGCAATTAGCCCAAAAAATAGGATTCCTAAATATTAATGACTGTTTGCACACTGCCATTGCAGAAAATAATGGCTGTACTGATCTTTATACATTCAACAAATCTGACTTTTCTGTCATTCAACGATATACCAAACTTAGGATTACTATTTTGTAATTACTCGAAACTAAGTAACTGACTTACAGGCATTTCCAAAGCATCGGCAATTTCTTTTAAGTAAAATATTGAGGGGTTTATCTTGCCGTTTTCTAATCTTTCTACACTTTGGCGGTCTTTGAAACAAGCACGGGCAAGGTCGGATTGAATCAGGAATAACTAAGGTTCTAAATTGTTTGAAATAACGTCTTTCGCATAAAACTTTAGTCTAACATAAAATTTTCATTCACTTTTAGCTACAGACTATGCTATAACTATAATTATTCTTTTTGGCAATTAATCAAAATGAGCCTAATTTCGATATTATAAAAAAATATCATACAATTTATGAATACATATACGTATTGGTAAAAAAGACATCTATTCTGAAAATTTTGAGTTTTCAAGTGAGGGGGTCAATAGTTTTCGAATGAGGGTTAATTATTCATACTTAGGAATTATTGAACCTACAACAAAAAAACATATTTACAATCTTGGGTTTGGAGTGGTATTTTTTAATCAAGAAACAGGGGTAGAAGAAATTGATGACAAAATCATAACAAATAATGGAGACAAGGATAAAATTTTATCTACTGTTGCTTTAACAGCAATTCCATTCTTTGATTAACACCCCAATTCTATTTTATTTTTTAAAGGGAGTTCTCCTTCCCGTACACGAACTTATCAAATGGCTATTGGTCAGAACATTGAGGGGCTAAAAAAGAATTTTATTATTCGAGGATATGTTGAAAATAATGGTTTACCCGAAGTTTTTCAGAAGAATAAAAATTATGAAGCCTTTTTGATCGAACAAAAGTAAACCGTGTTATATTTATATCTTATCAAAAGCAATGATATAAAATAATGAAACTGTCAAAAGAAAAAATATTACCCTTTAAGTATAACCCAAAGTTAGATAATTCTAATCACGAAATTTTATTTAAGGATAAAATAGAGAAAGCTAAGAAGTTCTTAACTGGAAAAGGAATGCTCATTGTAAATCAAGATAATTTATCAACCAAAAATGCCTCTGAATAAACCCAGAGGCATTTTTTCGATATTACATAACATTTTCAATTACTCCGAAAACTCACAATTTTCAACAGCACTTTACTCGCCATTTATAGCCAAAAACAACCCCGTCTTTTTGATTGTTTAAAAACGTTCTACTGACGATTTGGTTATAAACAAGAACATCAACCAAATTACTGGATACTGCTTTCTCAATCTCCTCATCACTTCATCCAATAATCTACCACAAAAACTTTCTCCAGATGGGGTTTTAGAACCGTCTGAAAATCTTTGTGGGCTTGGTGTTGTTGGTAGTCGGCGGCGTCTTTTTCTGACTTGAAACTGAGGATAAAACAATGCGTAAAACCTTGGTCAAAATGCTCTTGGCTCATATTTACGCCCCATTCAAAAGCCGCTATTTGAGGTACTTTCCCGTAAAGGGCAACAAAGGTTTTGGCTACATTTTCTACGTCTTGGGGCGAGGAACTATCTTTGAATTTAAAGATAACTACGTGGCGGAGGAGTTTTTGAGGTTGCTTTTTTTGAGCATCAGCAACAAAGCTCATGGCAAATAACGAAACGAGTACAAGAATGATTTTCATAAAAAATTGGGGTTAATTTGGTAAAAATATAGGTAAGGCACGCTTAATCAAAATAAATCCATTGGGTTTTCTACGATACGTAGATTTTCGTTAAAAGTTTTGATTTTTAGCATATCTAGGGCGTCAATTTCAAAATCAAAAACATCAAAATTTTCTTTGATACGCTCCAAACTCGCAGATTTTGGTATCGTAGAAACGCCCAACTGCAAAGCCCATCTCAATATTATTTGAGCGGGAGTTTTGGCGTATTTTTGGGCCAATGCCAGTAACTTGGGGTCGGCCATGCGTTGCCCACGCACCAAAGGCGTGTAGGCTTGTAGCTGTATGTGGTCGGTTTGGCAACGGCGGAGTAAATCTTCTAAAAACAAATACGGACTAAACTCAACCTGATTGACGGCTGGCACAATGTGGGCATATTCTTTGAGTTCGTCCAAAAAAGGAATCAAATAATTGGCCACGCCCACAGCACGCACCCGCCCTTGGGCATAGAGTTGTTCGAGGGCTTTCCATGTATCTTTTCGGGTAGCTTTAATTGGCCAATGCACCAAATACAAATCAATGTAGTCGATGTTGAGTTTGGCTTGGCTTTGCTCAAATGCCCGCAGGGTTTGGTCATAACCCTGTGCTTGATTATGAACTTTGGTAGTAATAAAAACCTCGCTCCGTGCCACGCCCGACTGCCGTACGGCATTGCCAATTTCCTCTTCGTTCTCGTACATGGCCGCCGTGTCAATGAGTCGATAGCCCGTTTCTAAGGCCCATAAAACGGCTTGTTCGGCTTCTTTTTGGTACATATCATACACCCCAAGCCCAAGCAAGGGCATTTGTATGCCATTGTTGAGGGTTGTGTAAAGTTGTTGGTTTTCCATTCTATAAATTAAAATTTAGGTAAGGTAATTTATAAATTCTGAAGATCCTTTTCCGTGGTTGGTGGCTCACCAACCACCTTTGCGAAAGCAATATTCTTAGACAAATCTCTATGTTATGCTGTATTTTGTAAAATTGTCCCAGCACTCAGCTCATTTACCTTTGTTTTCTGGTTCTACAACAATTTTTGTGGTAGAGACGAGCAAATGTTGCCCAATAGCATTTGTCCATGGTGTCATTGGAGAGGGTTTCCACAAAAATTATCAGAGAATCTGTTTTCTTTGTTCCTTTTTGGTGGAATGGGTACTTTGTTTTTAAAAATTCCCTTAAAACAAATCGCTCCTCTGGGGGGGTCGGGGCTTGGCTTTCTACCACTTTTCCAAGCCTAATAATTTCTTGCCCAACTCGTTCAATTCGGCTGTACCGTATTTGGTTTGTTCCCAGTTGCGGGGGTCGCCTGGGAAGGCATAACCTTCGGGAGCGATGCGGTTTTTCCAAGAATTTATTCGCCAATCTCTCATGGCATCATTGTTTTCTTCGGCGGGCATCATCGAAATATATTGGGCAACTCTCACTTTATCTTCCGAGTTATTGGGGCGAATGCCGTGCGGTGTGGTACTATTAAAAATCAACAAATCGCCCGCTTCCAATTTTACTTTATGGTATTGTCCTTCAAAAGCCGAAGTATCAGGTTTGAAACGATGACGGTCTTCGGGTTGGGTC
>JAYWHL010000641.1:0-2118 GCA_043777715.1 Cytophagaceae bacterium
TGGAAAATTACTGGTTCAACTATGTTTTATACGGGTTGATTATTTATTAGACTCTAAATGTATCTTGAAAGTTCATGGAAGGCTTCGCTTTGAGCGAAGCCTTCTATAATGCCGTATTAATTGTAGAAGAACCAAATTACTTAAAGCAATAGGCTCAAAATCAGAATCATAATCTAAACGCAAAACCCTTTTGATTTATTTTTGGCCTCCGTCGTCGGGCTTTGGGGTGTCGCTTGGCGGTGGCCCTGCAATTTTAATGTCAATAACCGAGCCAACTCTTATTTTTTCGCCTGGTTCCGAGGCTGGGTTTTGCCATATTACAGTCCCTGCTGCTTCTGTGCTTTCGCTATCATATAAAATACTTCCCAACACCAAGTCGGACCCTACGATGGTTGCCGTGGCTTCGTCCAAGGTCATGCCCAATAAGCTTGGTATTGCCATCATCTGATTACCAAGGCCGTCGCCCACTACCAAATCTATTTTAGAACCTTTGGCAATCATCGTGCCTGGGCTTATTTCTCTGCCCTGAAACATTTGTTTCAAAACCTGCCCTTCTGCCAAATCGGGTACATAAGTAAGTACACCTTTTTCTAGGCCAAAACTTTTCAAAATTTGCTCAGCACTTTGTAATGACCTATCCGCCAATTTCGGCATCTGAATTTGCGGTGCGTTGAGGGCAGTAATGGTTACGTAAATCTTGCGACCTTCTTTTACCAAAGAGCCATCAAGCGGATATTGCGACAAAACAGTAAGGGCTTTTGCACCAACTACAAACGTACAGTCAGAGATTTCAAAATCAAGGTTACGCTCATCGAGATAATCCTCTAGTTCGGCAGTAGTCATTCCTTTTAATTTAGGAACGGTAATGGTTTCGCCGTGGTGGGTGCTGGCGGGGAGATAAATAAAGAAGAAACCCAAAAATAAGGCTAATAAAAGGCAAATAATGATGCCTAAATGGAGATAAACGTCTGATTTTGTTTGGGTACGGATTTGAGCCATTGCTAAACTTTGACCTCAAAGGGTGGTTTTCTGAAGTCGTTCCCCAAATATAATAGTTTTCAGAAAAATATTGCCAAAAAACCTAAGAAGATGTAAGGCAAAGGCAAGAAATATGAAAACTTGGTTTTATTCCGTCATCTTAATCAAACAAAAAACGGCATAGTTTATCATGTCTTGATAATTGGCATCTACCCCTTCCGAAATTTCTGTTTTGCCAAAATTATCTTCGATTTGTTTGGTTCTAAAAATTTTCATCAAAATAATATCCGTCATGCTGGCAACCCGCATATCTCGCCAAGCCTCGCCATAATCGTGGTTTTTGGCAAAGAGCAAATCCATCGTCAGGGCTATTTGTTTTTTATATAATTTTGTAAGCTCATTAATCTCAATTTCCAAGCGGCTGTCGTTTTGTAGTTCCAATTGTATCAAGGCCATCAAACAATAATTGATAATCCCAATAAACTCTGGCTCTATTCCCTCGGCAACTTTGGCAACGCCTTTTTCTTGTAATGTTCTGATTCTTTGGGCTTTAATAAAAATTTGATCTGTGATACTGGGCAATCTCAATATCCGCCACGAAGTACCATAATCACGATTTTTTTTGATGAATATATCTTCACATTTCTCAATTATTTTTCTGTATTGGGTTTCGGTGTTGTTCATGTTGTAATTTCACATTCAATTAATTAAAAACTAAGATGCAAAATAAGGGATTTTCTTTGAATTGTGGTGGCCGTTTGATAGATTTGACCAAGCCAAAAGTAATGGCAATCTTGAATATCACACCCGATTCTTTTTATGAAGACTCTCGTTTTCAGGGAATTGATGCCGTTTTGGCACAGGTAGAAAAATGTTTGATAGATGGAGCAACTTTTATTGACATCGGCGGGCATTCTACTCGTCCCAATGCCGAGGGCATAAGTCAAGACCAAGAATTACAAAGAGTTTTGCCAGTAATCGAAGCCATCGTAAAGCATTTTCCAGTAGTTAATATTTCGATTGATACTTTCAGAAGCAGAGTCGCCCAATTGAGCGTAGAGGCTGGGGCGGTAATGGTAAATGATATTAGTGCTGGGAATCTTGACGAAAAAATGTTTGAAACCGTATCAAACCTACAAG
>JAYWHL010000642.1:0-2113 GCA_043777715.1 Cytophagaceae bacterium
CGTTTGGGTAGCGGAAAGGGCATCTCTGTGCTAGTTTCTAATGATAAACTATGCCCTGCCCCTGTATCTATTAATACTTTGATGGCCTTTTGTTGGTTATCCTCTAGCAGCCCAATGCCCGTAAAATACGGTTTGGTGTCTGTTATTTCTAGCGGAAAACGCATCGTACCTCGGCGGGCATGATATTTATATTTTTCGGGTAATTGCAAGATAATTTCACGGGTCAAAAAATCTAAAGTTACCACAAAACGATTAAAGATTTCGTATCCAAAAATACCATGAATAGGCACGCCCACAAATTCTGAAAGGTTGAGTAAATCTTGGTCTAAAATCACGATATTTTGGCTGTGGCCTACCATCTCGCCCATATAAATAGAGTTACCCAAGGCCACCGAAGCCTTTAATTTGCCCCCCTCGCCTGCTCCTGCGATACTCACATCTCGGCTTGCCACCAAGCCACATTGCTTGGCCACTTTATGGTCGGTTAGAATAATGGCACTCACGCCTGTATCCAAAATAAACCTCAACGTATCTGATTTATTGATACGCACAGGTACAATCATCAGGTTGGAATGTAGCTCGAAGGGTATTTTGGCTATGGTCTGTTTTTTGGGCAAAGAATATCCATACTGGGTTTCTTGGGCATGGCTACGCAACACAACAAACAAACCGAGCAACAATAAAAAAGATATTTTGGACATTACTTACAGTTGTTTATTGGCTTCAACTTGTAAAGTTGGTAAAGTTTCCGATTTAATTGTTAATCTGTTTTAATTTTTTGAACTAAAATCTGTATTATTGTAGGTATTATTCAGTAATTTCCTAATCCATAAATCTTATCTTTAATGAAAATTATGAAGCAAAATCTCGTTTTAACAACCATTTTTGGCATTTTATTAGCCAGTTGTGTAAGCAATAAAAAATATACAGTACTCCAAAAAGAAAAACGACGGCTGGATACCTCACTAGACAGGGCCAATCTTGAAATAAAAGAATTACGGGAATTTAGAATAGGAACAGAAGAACAACTAAGGGCCAAAACGATAGAAGCCGCCAAAACAAAGGAAGATTTTGTGGCATTACAAAAATCTAATGATGACCTTAGCAAAAACTGTAGTGTTGCCCTCGAAAAACTCAAAAAATTAAGCCCTTCTACCATCAATTCAGATTCTACAATCGTATATTTAATAAAGAAATTAAAGAAGGAAAACCTAGACTTACAGTTTGTTTTGGGGCAGTTATCGAGCAAGGGCAATCCAAGTTACACTGCCAAACGTAGGTACAAAACAGTAGTGGTTTCGTCAAAAAAGAGAAAACGATAATTTTTGTGTGAAATCAATTGCCGAATAAATCAGAGAACGCAGATGATAAAAATAGGAACACGTGGCTCTAAACTAGCCCTTTGGCAGGCCGAATTTGTGGCATCAACGCTCCAAAAAGCTGGGCTAAAAACCGAAATTGTGGTGATTGACACCAAAGGAGACCAAATTTTGGACAGGTCGCTTTCCAAAATTGGAAGCAAAGGCGTTTTTACGGAAGAACTCGAAGAACAATTGCGGTCGGGGCGGATAGATATTGCCCAACATTCGGCCAAGGACTTACAGTCGGACTTGGCCAACGACCTTGAGCTTATTGCCTTTACCCAGCGAGAAACCGTGAACGATGTATTGGTTTCGTTCAATAAAAAACTCTCGCTTGAGAGTGGCAAAGTTTTTACAGTCGGCACTTCTAGCACCCGCCGAGTGGCGATGCTCAAACACTATTACCCTCACATTCAGACGGTTGATATGCGTGGTAATTTGCAAACTCGCCTTCAAAAACTAGAAAATGGGGCTTGCGATGCCTTACTTTTGGCTTATGCAGGTGTGCATAGAATGGGCTACGATGAGCATATTATCGAAAAAATTGATATTCAAAAATTTACACCCCCCGTTGGTCAGGGTAGTGTGGCGATAGAATGTGCCAAAAGCCTTGATGCCAACAAAAAAGAACAAATACGGGCTTTGCTCAACCACCCCGCCACCGAGCGGTGTATTGTTACGGAAAGATACTTTCTGAAAACCCTCCAAGGCGGTTGCAGTATTCCGAGTTATGGCTATGCAACTTTGGCAGA
>JAYWHL010000643.1:0-5841 GCA_043777715.1 Cytophagaceae bacterium
TACTCGGAAATGGATTTTAGAAAAAAAGCCAAAAGACGCCTAAACAGGATATAGAAATGGCTCTCAAAATAATGGAAGAATACCTATTAGAAAAATGAGAGAAAGAAAAGAAAACTAAAAAAGCAAAAAAATGAGTAACGAAAACAACAATATTACGACACTTGACCAAATTTTAGACAAAAAATACGGCACGAAAGGTCAGCCTAAACGAGAAGAATGGGAACAACAATTTGAATCCTTCAGGCTTGGTGTTTTACTTGAAGAAGCTCGTAACAAAATGGGTTTAACACAGGAACAACTTGCGGAAAAATGTGGCACCAATAAATCCTACATTTCAAGAATTGAGAACAATGCTTCGGACATTAGACTTTCGACACTGATGAAAATTATTCAGCAAGGGCTTGGCGGACATCTCAAATTAACACTCCAGCTCTAATAACAAGAAAAGCACAGTACCCAACCGCAGGGACGGCCTTGATGGGTTTGCAGCAAGTGGAGGCTAAAAAATTGAATTTCAGCCCTTAGTTTTTAATAAAAAACCTAGGGATTTACAGCATCAACTAATAATCAAAATTATATTTTTGGAACGTTGCCCGCTATCATTTTCCTGACCGTTTCTAAAATAAAATCGGCCCATAGTTTATACATCTTTTCAGAGAAATGCAGGTCGTCGTTGGCTATCATCGTGGTATCGTTAAGGGCTTTTCTTGACAGTGGGGTAATGTCTAAAAATCTGATTCCCAAAAGGTTACATTCTTCTTTTGCTAATTTATTAAAGGCATCTATTTCATGTGCAATTTTAGCATTGTCTAAGTTTTGGGCAAAAGGCGAAACACCCCAGTCGGGTATAGACAACACAAAAACCCTACTTGAGTTGCCAGCCAGTTGGGTGCTTGTGGCCAATAATTGCCTAAATTCTATGCCAAACTGCTCTAAACTTTGCCCACGGTATTGATTGTTTACCCCTATGAGCAAAGAAACCAAATCGTAGGTTTGGCTAAGATTTTGTTGATGAATGGCTTCTACTAATTCGGCAGTTGTAAAGCCTGTTTTGGCAATAATGTCTAGGGTGCTAAAATCTATACCAAAGGGCTTTAATTTTTGAACCAACTGTTCGCTCCAGCGTTGGTTTGGCAGCACGGCCTCGCCAATGGTATAGGAATCGCCAAGGGCAAGGTAGCTTAATAAAGTGGTTTTGGGGAACATTTAAAAGGTTTTAATAAAGAATCTGTTTAAACTTATTTCTTTTGCCCCAAAGGGGTTGTTTTCAGCCCATACTTTAGATTTTTTGTCGTCCGTAGCGATGCTAGGGTAGCCCCGCTACGCACTCAAAAAAATCTGCGTATGGACAAAAAACAACCTCATTTTGACCTAAAACCAAAAGTTTAAACAGCTTCAAAAAAAGACCCATTGATAAAAATGCTATCAATGGGTCTTTTTGGTTACAAAAAAATCGTAATTACTTTACGCCAAACACTACTTTCGCTTTGTCCCAAGCCAACGAAACGCCCGTTTTTTCCACAGCGATTGTAAAACGCTCTGTCATTTCGTTTGCCGAAGACGCCGCCATTACTCTTAGGGCATCGTTGGCTTCTTTGTAGGCATAAGCACCCCAAGCGTTGGCCTCGTATTTCGAGAAAATAATCGTCCATTCTTTTTCGCCTGGGATTGTAAATAGCAAATATTTACCAGCGGCTAGGTCTTTGCCTTCTACTTTTACGGCTTTATCAAACTCAATTACGGTAGCTGCATTAGCTCCCGTACGCCACACTTTGCCATAAGGGGCGAGGTCGCCAGCCCAAACGTTACGGCCTTTTACGGCAGGTTGGGCGTATTTTACGGTAATTTTAGTGCCTCCAATACTGCCTGTGGCTGTGGCATCGGGCGATGGTTTGGTACCTTGTGCATTAGAAACTAGACTCAGCAATGCAAAAAATGCAAGAAAAAATAACTTTTTCATAAAACTGTTTTGGGGTTTGGTTAAATGTTAGTTTTCCAACTGTAGAAACTGTTGGCTGATTTTGTAACGAAATCTTGACCAAGAAAATTCTACCAAAAGCCAAAAAATAATGAGGCTTTTTTGTGCTAATTTACGCCCAACCTATTATCCCCAAAATTCACGTTTGGTTTAGCTATTTTGCCGTTTGTCAGATTTTGACAATATTTTTTACATAGTATCTTGTATTACATAGTACCTTGGCGTAATTTTGTAACAGAAAATTAAAAAGCCCAGGGTAATATCCTACAATGAAAACTGACCATAGAT
Organism: Cytophagaceae bacterium; assembly: GCA_043777715.1. Taxonomy (GTDB): domain Bacteria; phylum Bacteroidota; class Bacteroidia; order Cytophagales; family Spirosomataceae; genus JAYWHL01. The sequence goes on from JAYWHL010000643.1 coordinate 2,267, forward strand.
AATAAATCAGAATAAATATGAACGTAGAAAATGCACAAGTACAGATACGAAAAGGAATTTTAGAATTTTGTATCCTACACATCATCAGCAGAGGCGAGGTTTATGCTTCGGATATGCTGGAGGAACTAACGGCGGCCAAGATTATGGTCGTGGAAGGGACGCTCTATCCACTCCTAACAAGGCTCAAAAACGCTGGTTTGTTGGATTATAAATGGGTAGAATCTACAAGCGGGCCACCCCGAAAGTATTATATATTAACCGACACGGGGCGGAGTTTTTTAATCTCGTTACAGGTTACATGGGACGAACTCCAAGTTTCGGTAAATCACATTGTAAATACCCAGAAACCAAGCTAAAATAATCCTTTAAGTTACTAAATTTCAAACGACCATTCTGTGCAATAATTTGCTGTATTGAGAGCCAACAGCCAATTGCCAAAAGTTAGTCATTAAATTTTTACAAAATGAAAAAGACCATATCTATCAATATTGCTGGGGCGATATTTTATATTGAAGAAGACGCCTACGACAAACTAAAAGCCTATTTGCTTTCTGTTCAAAAATATTTTGCCAATTACGAAGGCTCAAAAGAGATTGTGGAAGACATTGAGAGCCGAATTGCAGAAAAATTTGCAGACAAACTAAAAAATAATGGCAACCAAGCCCTAACCAACGAAGACGTTGAGGGGTTAATAACCAGTATGGGAACAGTGGCCGATTTTGAAGCCATGGCCAACGAAAGCGACCTCGTGCCGCTACAAACACAAGCAAGCCAAGCCAGCAATCAAGACGAAAAAACTACTCAAAACCAAGCCCCAAGAGGAATGTTTAGAGATACTAAACGTAAACTGTTAGGAGGTGTTTGTGCAGGACTGGCTAATCATTTGGCAGTAGATACCCTGTGGGTAAGGCTTTTGACCACGGTTTTGTTTTTTGGCCTTGCTCCCCTCAACGGCATTGGCGGAGGTATTTTGGTTTTGTATATCGCCCTTTGGGTAGCTTTTCCTGGCAATAATAATCTGGAAGAAGACCCAAAAATCAAAAAACTATACCGAGACCCCGACAGCAAGGTTTTGGGCGGTGTTATTGGCGGTATTGCCAAATACACAGGCTGGGATTTGGGTTTATTGAGACTAATGTGGGTATTGTCAATCTTTGTTTTTGGTACAGGGGCGGTGCTTTATATGATATTTTGGCTCATTACCCCAATGGCCAAAACCCTTACCGACAAAATGCACATGGTGGGCCAGCCCATCACGCTCGAAAACATCGAAACCAACATCAAACGCAATATCAACGCCTCGGAGCGTACCGAACAAACCTTTACCAAACTGCTCCTTTTCCCGTTTAGGGCTATTGCTGCCGTTTTTGCGGCTCTGATGCCCCTGCTGAGGTTTGGAGGCACTGCCACTAGAATTTTTGGAGGTATCATGTTGGTTATTATCGGTTTTTCGATGACACTCGGTTTGGTGGTGGCTTTGTTGTCGGGGCTAGGTTTGATGGGCGTTTTACCTATCGTGGTGGGTCATTTTCCTGTTCATTTCTTCACTGGCGATGCCCCAAATATCATGTTCATCTTTGCATTTTTGGCCATGGTTATTCCCTTTGCCTTGCTGGGTTTGTTGGGGGTTTGGGTAATTACCAAACGTAACCCTTTGAGCAACACGGTATGGCAAAGTATGCTGGGCGTTTGGGTGGCGGGTATGTTGGGGGCAAGTATCACGGTGGCCAAATTTGCGAGTAATTTTGCCAAACGCTCTAGCATAGAAAAAACCGAAATCTTAAACAGTGTGAAGCCCCTTTTGTTTGATGTTACCAAAAGGATAGACGACGACTTTGATGATGATGTTTATCAAAATACCGAAATAACACTCAAAGGCTACGATGGCACCGAAATCAAAATTTTAGAGGAATTTAATGCCCGTGGCAAAAGCCGTGAAGAAGCCGAAAAAACAGCAAGCAAAATGGGCTATAAGTTTGAACAAAAAGATTCGGTAGTGGTTTTTGCTCGTAATTTCGACCTCCCCAAAGATGCCAAATTTAGAGAACAACAGCTCAGAATAAATGTGTTTGTGCCTTACGAAAAACCCTTTGGCATGACCGAATCTTTTGCAAGATATATCAACAATGTTTTTGATAGTGAGTTTTTTAATGATGATTTGATGGTAGGTTCGCTTTGGAAATTCACAAAAGAGGGCGACTTAATTTGCCTAAACAGAACATTGAAAGTACAAAACAATGAAGAAACTTATCAGCAAAATTTTGACGACAACGAAGACGACGATGGCGAAAAAATGGGTCAGGGAGCTTTTAAGCAAGAATTTTCGGAAAAATATTTTGAAAACATCGACCTTGGAGGGTCGGCTTATGCCGAAATAAAACAAGGGCCTGAATTTAGGATTATTATCGACGGCGACCAAAACGATGTAGAAGACATGAGGGTACGCAAAAAAGGTCAAACCTTGATAATTGAGCCAAAAAATACGATTCTGAACTGGCAAGACAGAGGTCGTGTAAATATCAGAATAGAAATGCCCGACCTCAAAAATATTGCCGTGAGTGGGGCAGTAAGAGGAATTATGAAAGGTTTTGATAAAAATCATGACTACGACATCGAAACCTCTGGGGCGAGCAGATTAACGGTTAGTTCGCTGATGGCCAATAAAATAACCGCCGACATAACGGGTGCAAGCAAACTCACGTTGATTGGAACGGCCATTGAACTCAAAGCCGACCTTGGCGGTTCGGCCAACTTGGCTGCCTTTGGCCTCTCAGCCGACAACGCCAACGTAGATGCTTCGGGGGCGGCATCAGTAGAAACAAAAACGCTCAAAAGCCTCAAGGCCGTAAGTAGCGGTGCCAGCAAAATAAGATACAAGGGGAGTAATAATATCAAAATTGAAACTTCGGGTGCTGGCAGTGTGGAACAAGAAGAATAAAATTTAATATTTAAACACCAAAGCATGCCATGGTTTTGAACCGTGGCACGCTTAATGAGATTAATCATTCATGGCATGACTTGAAGTCGTGCCATGAATTTTTGTTTTAAGCCGATTGGCCTTCTCTCAACTCGGACAATGGCTTGAAATTGCCACTATTCAGAATCTTTTGTTCGGGTTTTTCGTAAGGGATTATCTCCAAAATATTGGTAATGTTAATGTCCGTAATCTGATAATCTTCTACCGTCCCTAGCCGCTCTATCAACAAGTTATAGGCTTGGAGGGGATTTTCGGCATTGATAAGCATATTGAAAGGCGTCTTTTTTTCTTTCTTGGTTTTTTCGTCAAAACTAAGGTAACATACCTTTACCTTAAACCAAGTTTCTGCACCGTTTTCTACTACAAACAATTCGGCTAGTTTCATTCTGGCCAAGCCAAACAACTGAAAATCAGGCGTATTGGCCGCCACTGTGTTATAAATCCTAGCTTCGGCATCGGTATATGACACGGCATCTACCAAATACACTTCTGTAATTTTGAGGGTTCTATCGTTCTCATCTAATTTCTGATAGCGGATTTTTCCTTGGTACCAAACTGACATTTTTTAAAATTTTTAAGGTGGATATTGTTTACAAAC
>JAYWHL010000644.1:0-2111 GCA_043777715.1 Cytophagaceae bacterium
GGGCTTCTGGATTATCAATAATATTTCCTCCAATTTTAATAATACTAAGCATAGAAAATGTTTAAGTAATTGAAAATGAGTACAGTGTTTAATAAGTTCCTCCCGTGTTTGGTGGCTTACCAAACACATAAGCAATATTCTTACACAAATTCTGTATTGTACGCTATTTGGGCAGGACTGTTAATTGCTACTATTTGCTCCCTTCTCCATTGGAGAAGGGCTGGGGATGAGGCAAAAAAGTAAATTTTGGACTCTCTTCGCCTCATCCGTGCGACGGTCGCCTAAATCCTTCTCCATAAGGGAGAAGGACTTTTAATTCAGTAATTAACAGCCCCCCTCCTATTTGGGCATTATTACCTGCCTTGAATCTTGTGATAAAAAAGTTGAGCCGTAATAAAACTCCACTTTCCGCTTTTTGCCATTGGGCAATGTCATATATTTTGACGATTCCGTATTTTTTAGTTTTGTTAAAACTCCTGCCTGTTTTGGCAAATTATAAAACTTAAATGGCCCTCTATTTTGAGTGGCGATGAGCATTTCTTGGCCATTTGGCTTTACGATTCTGGCCATTGCCCTTGCATCACCAGGCACATAAAAGCCACTTTTTTCTAAATCCATGGCTTGCCAGCCGCTCGTGGTGTTGTGCAATACGAGGCCATTAAAAGCATCGGCTCTGCCCGAAAACACTTCTATCCCATAGTCGTTACCCACCATCAGGAGGTCTAGGCGGCCGTCTTGGTCGATGTCGTAAGGCATCATTCCATACACAGGGGCTACTTGGGCTTCTACGGGCAAAGGGCTTAACACGAATTGGCCATTGCCTTTGTTTTCGAGATACGACGACCTAAACTCGGTAGCTTTCATTATCTGAACGTCTTTCATTTCTTCTTTCGTAAATATTTCTTCCATCAAGGCATTGCCATATTCGCTAAATTTTTTGTATTTCTTACGAATAAGTACCAATTGTTTAATCATATCGTCTCTTGAATGATAGCAAAACAAACGCCTATTGCCTTTGTTATCAGGACAATAACAGGCCATAAAAGGGTCGTAGAGGCCATTTTTATCAAAATCTTTGCCATATACAAAAAGCGGCTCTTGGCTTGTTCCTGTAAACAGTAGGTTTTTTCCAAAATTCCCAACCATATAATCGGTATCGCCATCGTTGTCAAAATCGGCTGCGGTTATGCTATTCCACCAGCCCAAGGCTTCGTCAAGATTTTTGCTTCGGTCGTCTTTGCTTAATTTTCCTTTCGTATTTTTCAAAAAAGTGATGGGCATAAACTCGCCCGTTAGTACCAAATCCAAACTTCCGTTGTTGTCATAATCACTCCAAAGGGCATCAGTAACCATGCCAATATTGCTTAATATCGGGCAAACTTCGTTGGTAACGTCTTTAAAAACGGGTTTATCTTTTAGCTTACTATCGTTTCTGAGCAAATAACTACGGTCGGTTTGGGGGTAGCCTTTGGGTTTCACTCGCCCACCCACAAAAAGGTCGAGGTCGCCATCGTTATCAAAATCTGCGGCTTTTATGCTTTGCCCACAGGCGGTCATTTTTGGGAGGGCAAGGCTATCTTTTTTGAAATTTCCTTTGCCATCGTTTACCAACAAAATATCTTGGTACAAGCCCGATTGATAGTCGTGTTGATAGCTTCCTCTTACAAAATAGAGGTCGTTGTCGCCATCGGCATCAGCATCAAAAAGTAATATTCCTAAATCTTCTTCTTTTTTATGGTCGCCTGTTTTAATATTTAGTACTTTTTGGCTAAACTTTCCATCGGCTTTTTGGGTAAATAGCATGGCATCAAAACGGCTACTTCCGCCCGTTACGAAGTCGTCCGTTCCATCGCCATTAACATCGCCAACGGCAATCCCTGGGCCATACTGGGAAAATTTATGAGGAAGGGTTTTTTGAAGATTAAAATCTATGAAATCATTCTCTTCATGTATATAACTGATTCCAAGGTCTTTGGGGTTTGTTTCAAGCAAAATACCTTTTTGTTTTTGGGGAAGTATTTTGGTTGAAACTTTGCCTTGATTAATGTTCAAAACAATGGTTTTATTGGCTTGGGGCTTCGTCAGTTTAATGCTTTGGCCTTCGTTCCAAT
>JAYWHL010000645.1:0-5836 GCA_043777715.1 Cytophagaceae bacterium
GCGGGTGTAATCCAAGCCTGAAAGGCAAACAATAAAAAGATTACGGCTTCTGTTCCCATACCTACCATTAGGGCAGTATCTGCTCCCTTTAAGTGAAGGATTTTGAAAAGAGCCCCCATGATTACTACCGATGCACCAGCACTAGCAATTACTTGTAAAATTTTGTCAAGAGATGAATTCTTAGCTGCCATTTTTTTAATAAAGAGTTAATGTAATTTTGATTGAGTAAAATAAGATTTGAGTAAATACTATTATAAAACAGTTTTTTAGAAACAAAAAGAAACCTTCAAGCATTTACTTGAAGGTTTCGGGAAAAGCTATTAAAACTCCTTGCCCGAAGAACGCCCTAGGTGGTCCATCGCACATCTAAAACCGATGTAGGATTTTCTAGCATTTTCGTATTCATAAGAGCGAGTACCAGTTTCTAGGTAATGGGCAACGTCTTTCCAAGAGCCTCCACGAATTATCTTACGTGGTTCACCAGCGTTGTCATTATTTGGATTCATATCCCATGTTAGCACCATGGCATTATCGGCATAAGCATCTAAACACCATTCGGCCACATTACCAGACATATTATACAGGCCAAATTCGTTGGGTGTAAACTGGTTGGCTGGGGCAGTGTAGGCAAAACCATCAGCGTCATAATTTCCACGGTGGGGCTTAAAATTGGCCAACAAGCAACCTGCTCCGTTAGCAATATACGGCCCTCCCCAAGGGTATTTGGCCGATGCCTTACCGCCTCTTGATGCCCACTCCCATTCTGCCTCTGATGGCAAACGGAATCGTGGCGATGCATAGTCGGCATTAGATGAACGATAGTTGTTGAGTAACTTGGTACGCCAATCGCAGAAATAACGGGCGGCTTTCCAACTCACACCCACTACTGGATATTCGTCGAAAGCTGGCGAAGAAAAGTAATATTCTGTCATTGGGTCTCCGTTATGATAGGCAAAATCATTTTTCCAAACAGTTGTATCAGGATACAACTCGGTCATAATGTACTCTTCGCCAAGAATAGACACAGAGTCGGTCATCATGGCAGTAGTAAATTGGCGATATTCGTGGTTGGTAATTTCGGTATCGTCCATAAAAAACTTACTGATGGTTACCCGTTTGTTAAAATTACCCTGTGATGCAGCAATGTCTTCATCAGCTTGCCCCATCATAAACGAACCCGAAGGCACCAAGACCATGCCATAAGGGGTTGTTTGTGTCCAACCTTTACGAGCTTTGGCTACAACCTCCCCGTTCAAGATTCCTACATCTTGTTTATTACCACGGCTTTTGCTACTGCTGCGACTGTTGCCACGGCCTTTGCTGTTACTTGCCGTACTTTTACCAGATGTTTTGCTGTTGCTTTTGCCACGAGTACTTGCTGTACTTCCTTTGCTGCCTTTCGTATTTTTGCTGCTACTTTTGCTACCAAACTTACCACAACTGTCTAGTAGTAGAAGCGGCAAAATGGCTAGTAACAATAGGAGTGCTTTTTTGAACATGATTTTTGAATTCATTTTTGTTTTTCTTATTGGGAATTCTTTTTTTTAGTATAATTCCAAAACGCAAAGTCTATGCGATTGGTTTTGGGCTACAATTATTAAAACGTATTATTAATAGAGATAGTGTATGCTAGGAATAACAAAATTAAACATTTTTAGGCATACTCAAACCAACATGGCCTATTTAATGGGCATTCTGACAACAACCTTGCCAAATTAATACTATTTTGAAATTTTATCTTCGTTGGTATGACGTTAAAAACTCAATTTAGTATCTAAACCGTGGCGTACGAACAGGAGATTTTTTTGAGGGCCTTGGTGCGGGCAAAGCATATCCAAGCAAAAACTCAACCGAATACGGTGCTTTGGCACTTGTACCATTTGTTACTATATCTAAGGCTATACCAGCTCTGTATTCTGAATTTTTTCCAAGATTGATTCCAGCCATTCCAATCGGACCCTCGGCAATACGGTAGCCGCCCCCAAACCAAAATTTACTTTGATAGGTAGTCAAAATGTTGGCATCAATTGATGTTTGGGCTAAATCCGATTTTACCAGTACCGAGGGGGTAAGTTCAAAATTATCATTGAGGTAATAATGTAAACCTGCCGTTAAATAAGTATGTAATTTTTGAGGATTACTAGCCCCAACCAAACCAAAGTCGTATTTCGCAACGTTTAGGTGGCTGGCACTAAGCCCAACATAAAATGCAGAAGTGTAATAATAAGCCCCAATGGCAAAATCTGTATTGCCTTGTTTTACTTGGCCTGTCGGAATCAGTGGGTCGCCAGCGTCTCGTGGTCTTAGCCTCGACCCGTCTAATGTTTTATTAAATAGCCCTCCTCTAGCCCCCAAAGACAATGTGGCGTCATCGTTGAATTTGAGTTGGTAATTGAGCGAAAGTTGTACTTCTTGGTTTGTTAATGGGCCAATTACATCGTTTACGATATGTAGCCCAATGCCTCCTTTGATGGCATATAGCGGCATATTAAAACTAAAAGCAGAGGTTGCAGGTGCACCACCGTCATCAAAAGTACCGTTGTAAGTACGCCATTGTTGCCTGTTTATTAACTGAAACCTAGCCACCCCCTCTGTGCCAACCGTTGCGGGATTCAGGTACTGCCCCATAAACATATACTGGCTAAACTGTGCATCTTGCTGGGCTAAAACCCTAAAACAAGAGCAACAGAGGCAAAATATTAGTAGCGATTTGGTCATGGGACAAAAAATATGGATTAGTTTTTAAACGAGACAAAGGCTAAATTTATGAAAAAGATAGGTTTTTTCCAAAAATACTTAACAATGGCCTATACAAAGCCCCTTTGGAATTATTTTTCAACCAAAAGGAGGTTACTTTTAGATAAAGTAACCTCCTTTGTAACGAATATCTTGACTAAATGTTATTTGATTTTTTGATGTATAATTCCAAAGCACCCGTCATAGAGGGGGCATTGGGCAGAGGGGCTTCAATATCGACTATTAAATCGGCATCATAAGCGGCTTTTGCGGTGGTTGAGCCAAAGGCTGCTATACGAGTGTTGTTTTGTTTAAAGTCTGGAAAATTTTCAAACAATGATTTGATACCCGATGGACTAAAGAAAGCAATAACATCGTAAAAGACTTCTTCTAAATCTGATAAATCAGACGATACCGTTTCATACATTACGGCTTCTGTAAGTTGCAGGTCGGTGGCTTTCATAAACTCTGGAATATCGTTTCGGCGTCTGTCCGAACACGGAAACAAGAATTTTTCGGTTCTGTGTTTCTTAATTAGTTCCAGCAAGTCTAGGGCGGTTTTTGTACCCGTAAAAATTTTCCGTTTGCGTATTACGATATACTTCTGAAGATAATTGGAAGTTTGCTCGGTTATACAAAAGTATTTCATTTCGGAAGGTACTTCTATTTTGGCCTCTTTGCAGATTCTAAAGAAATGATCTACGGCATTACGACTTGTAAAAATAATAGCGGTGTGGGCTAATATCTCTATTTTCTGTTTTCTAAAATCCTTGAACGACAAGCCATTAACTTCGATAAAGGGTCTAAAATCTACTTTGATTCCGTAATTGCGTCCAAGCTCAAAATATGGCGATTTTTCGTCTGTTGGTCTAGCTTGGGTTACTAAAATACTTTCAACTTTTTTTAAGCGACTCGTGTCCATTTTCTGTGTAGTCTCGCTCATATAAGGCAAAATGGGGTTACGTTAATTGTACGAATTTGTACAGTTTTATCGAAATCTAGGGTTAATTTTTTAATGGATTGACTCCAAAAAAATAATATTGGTTTGCTGGTTTATCATTTAAAACTTAAATGGCAAACCGAACCCCTATGATAATTGGGAAAAATTCGATGATGCAAAGGTACGAAAATAAATAAAGATTTTTGAGTAGGCTCAATTTATTTATTACGAAGAATAGTAGTACCAGTCGTGCCAAAAAGAAGGCAATGGCTACAAAAACTAAGCCTTTGAAGATACTTGGAGAGAGGTAATGGTAAGAGAAAAAACAAAAAACAACAATCACGAGCATTAATCCAAAAAACAGACTGGAGGCTTGTATTATCTTAAAATAATGTACGTTGATTATTTTATCTAGTTTATACAATTGCCCAAGCAAGAGTAAGCCTAAATATTTGGCCAAAAAGAGTATAAAGATAAAAATACTCAGTTTTGAATAGGCCCAAGCAATCGAAATAAAACCTCCCGAAAAATCAAAAAGTGTTTGTTTACTCACAAAACCCAAGGCCGTTGATGTACTAGCCACCAGTAATAAAATATAGGCCAGTACCATACAAAGATGTACTAAAACCAAGACATTACTAATATCAAAAGGGCGGTCGGTATAGCTATCGCTTCGTTTACTAAGGGTTATTAGGTCTCTTAAATTAAAATATTTTTCGTAGGCTCGGCTATGAAATCTTATCAAAAAGGCATATCCTGTAAATAAAAATAAGCCTATCAACACAAAAAAATCGTTGAAGGGTGTTAGGTTTCGTAATTGGGTTGTTTGTTGTTGGTCTTCGTTGTCTGGCAGCAAAGCGGTACTACTTGCTTGCCCATTTTTTTTGCGGTTTCCTACCAGCACTGTTTTGTCTGAAAGCCCAGGCGTGTTACTATAAAAAGTTAGGAATATTTCTGACTGATGATAAATAGCACTAAGGCTATCGCTATTGAGGGTTACCCATTGATTTGCGGGTAGTTTTTTTTGTAGCGAGGCATTGATAAAGAGATAGTTTTCGTTTGGCGAAAAATAGAGCAAATGATAGCCCTTGCTGTCTTCAAGATTAAAGAAAAGGCTAAAGGAATGGTAATTTTGGTGGCGGTTTTTGAGGTAAGGAATATAAGCCTTGTATTTTTCGTCGAATACTTGCCAATCGTCTTGATAGTTGTGTACTAATAAAAATGAGTTTTCTGGTCCAACGTCATTAGCATTTTTGGCGAAACTTGTAAGGCATATCCCAAGCACAAAAACACAAAAAGCCCAAAACCTGTATTGGAAGTTTCGCTTCAATACTTGGTTTGGGCTTTTTGTGTATATAGAGGTTATTTTCAACCTTGTGGGCTTATAAATGATAAATTCTTAGGCTCTGCCTAGGGCTTTGAGCATGGTTTCGCCAATATTTGCGGGCGAGTCCACTACATGAATACCACACTCGGCCATGATTCTCATTTTGGCAGCTGCGGTATCGTCGGCACCGCCAATAATTGCTCCTGCGTGGCCCATTCTACGACCTTTGGGTGCTGTTTGGCCAGCAATAAATCCCACAACGGGCTTTTTGTTGCCTGTGGCTTGTATCCAACGGGCGGCTTCGGCTTCCATTCCTCCGCCAATTTCTCCTATCATTACAATCCCCTCGGTTTCGGGGTCATTCATCAATAGTTCTACGGCTTCTTTGGTGGTTGTACCAATGATTGGGTCTCCACCAATACCAATGGCTGTGGTTTGGCCTAGACCCGCCTTGCTCAATTGATCTACGGCTTCGTAGGTTAATGTTCCTGATTTTGAAACTATTCCAATGGTTCCTTTCTTAAAAATAAAACCTGGCATTATACCCACTTTACACTCTTCGGCGGTCATTACGCCTGGGCAGTTGGGGCCAATGAGTCTCACGTTCTTGTCTTGGATATATTGTTTGGCAATCATCATATCCTTAGTCGGAATCCCCTCGGTAATACAGATAATAACTTTGATACCTGCGTCGGCAGCTTCCATGATGGCATCTGCTGCAAAAGCTGGTGGCACAAAAATAATAGATGTATCGGCTTGGGCTATGTTTACGGCATCTTGCACGGTGTTAAAAACGGGTCGGTCTAGGTGGGTTTGGCCACCCTTGCCTGGGG
>JAYWHL010000646.1:0-2108 GCA_043777715.1 Cytophagaceae bacterium
TACGAAGTAGAAATGCCCCTAACTAGGGTTTTGGCAAAAATAGAAAGCAATGGTGTTTGTTTAGATACTAAATTTTTGGCCGAAATGTCTGCAACGCTCCAAACCGACTTGTTAGAGGTACAATCCAAGGTTTATGAGTTGGCGGGTGCCGAATTTAATATTGGCTCGCCAAAGCAATTGGGCGAAATTTTATTTGATAAATTAAAGCTAGATCCCAAGGCCAAAAAAACAAAAACAGGCCAATACATGACGGGCGAAGAAGTGTTGTCTAAACTAGAAAATGATCATGAAATTGCTCGTAAAATATTAGATTTCAGGGAGTTACAAAAATTAAAATCTACCTACGTTGATGCTCTCCCCTTGATGGTTTCTAAAAAAACAGGCAGGATTCATACCTCTTTTATGCAGGCAGTTACGGCCACAGGGCGATTGAGTAGTAAAGATCCAAACCTTCAAAATATACCGATTCGTACGCCTAGAGGACGAGAAATAAGAAAGGCATTTATTGCCACTAACGATGATTTTAAGATACTTTCTGCCGATTATTCACAGATTGAACTCCGAATCATGGCCGATTTTGCCAAAGATGAATCCATGATTGAAGCCTTTAACCAAGGTCGAGATATTCACGCCACTACGGCCAGCAAGGTTTTTAACGTAAGCCTAGACCAAGTTACGAGCGACATGCGGAGAAAAGCCAAAACCGTAAATTTTGGAATTATTTACGGAGTTTCGGCTTTTGGATTGGCACAACAAATCGGTATTTCTAGGACAGAAGCCAAAGAAATAATTGATAGTTATTTTAGAGAATTTCCAAACGTTAAAAAATACATGGACGATGCCGTTTTACAAGCCAGGGAAGATGGTTTTGTCGAAACTATTTTGGGTAGAAGGCGTTATTTAAGAGATATAAATTCGGCCAATATGGTGGACAGGGGTTTTGCTGAACGCAATGCTGTGAATGCTCCAATTCAGGGTTCGGCTGCCGACATGATAAAGGTGGCCATGATAAATATTTATGATTTTATGGAAAAGGAAAACCTAAAATCCAAAATGATTTTGACAGTCCATGACGAATTGGTTTTTGAAGTTCATAAAGATGAAATAGAATTTTTGAAGGAAAACGTCAATCGTTTGATGATAACGGCTATTCCACTTACTGTAAAAATGGAAACAGGTATAGGCTTAGGAATCAACTGGTTAGAGGCACATTAAGAAGGGAGAAAGGTCAAAAGGTTAAGGGTTAAACATGTGCTTACGGGAATATAAAAATTTAAAACTATGTCGAACAATGATATTTTTAAGAAACTAAGGGTAGCCCTAAGTTTAAGGAATGATGAGATTATTGAAATTATGGCCTTGGTAGGTTTTACGATTTCTAAGGGAGAATTGGGGGATATTTTCAGGGCCGACGACCACCCGAATTTCAAAAAATGTGGAGACCAAATTCTCCGAAATTTCTTGAATGGTTTGGTTATTCACAAAAGAGGGCCACGGGAGGAGAAAGTGGTTGAAAAAGATTGATTTTAAAAGGATTTACAAGTAAGAAAGTTCTTGTTTTAGCGTCAGGTTTGGTATCTATTAAATATATTTTGAATTGAGAATCAGCAAGTTATATAAAATGAATACAGCTTGAATTTAAACACTTCTTCTAAAATGTTGATATTTGGATATTAATCATTTTCTATCATTCAAATCTCTTAACTTAACTGTTTAATGAAAGGTATCGCTCGGTTTTATATATTTTGGGTTGTGATAATGTTATGCTTTTTGTCTCAAAACATCAAAGCCCAAGACAACGAACCTGATGAATATTTTAATGTTCAGAAAAATAAGAAGTACAGTAAAAATTTTTCGGATAAACAAATTACTTTCTTAACCAACAAATGGTATTTGGGCGTAGAAACAATGGGTAAGATTGGGCAAGTTAGCCTAGAAAACGACCTAAATGGACTTTTAACGGCCACAGGTTATGGTGACCCAATGGTTGGTGCTGTTATTGGTTATCAACATCAACACCAGTGGATGGCCGAAATTGGCTTACAAAAAATGCCTTTTTCTTATGGCCTAACACTGGGAACTTCTCCACCGTATCGAGTGAGTTTTAA
>JAYWHL010000647.1:0-5832 GCA_043777715.1 Cytophagaceae bacterium
TGCGAAAAAATAATGCAGTATCATACGCTTAGCAAAAAAAATGAAGCTTCTTTTTTTACAGTCGGTACAAATATCGAAACCACCATGTTGAACAACGAAAAAACGTTTATCTCCAAAAAAGATAACGTGATTTCTATCAATGGTGCGAAAGTGGTTAAGGCTGATATTCAGGCAGATAATGGCGTAATGCACGTGATAGACCGAGTGTTGATGCCTGCTTCGGGTAATATTGCTGATGTGGTGGGCAATAATCCCGACCTTAGTTTTTTTGCGGCAGCCCTAAAACGTGCGGCCACAATAAACAACGGTATCAGTTTAGTAACGATAGGCACGGCCAATAATACGGTATTCGCCCCTAATAATCAGGCGTTTATCGACCTCGGCTACAAAACCTTGGCAAGCATCAATGCTGCATCGGCTACGGGTTTGGCGGCTATTCTCAATTATCATATTGTGGCGGGCAGACAGTTTTCGTCTAATTTTGTGGTAGGCGATGTTCTTACGGCCAGTACCAGTAAGTTCAAGATTGTGGCAGGTACGCCACTCATGGTTTTGGGGAATGGTAATGCTGGCAAAGCGGCCAATTTTTTGTCAACGGATATTTTGGCTACCAACGGTTTGGTGCATTTGATAGACAAGGTGCTATTGCCTTGACGAAGTATAAAATTAAACCAACTATCTAAAATGGCTTACAAAGATTTTTCGTTTACAAGCATTGAAGAAATTTTTGCGATTACGCAAAAAACAAAGGCTATTTTTCCTGAAAATACCCCTCTCATTATGCCATCAGCTTGGTTGTTAGATACTTTGAGTAGGGCATATCAAAATCCACTTACTACGGAAAAAGCCCTATCCGAAGCCATCGTATTCCCAATTTTGCAAGAAACTAAGTTTAATAATTTGGCGTACATCGAACTGTTTTCGGGAGAAAACTTAGAAGGAGACAAAAAACAAAGACTCAATGGCGAATGTGATTTTATCATCACTCGGTCGCCCCAATCAAGAGAATTAAAAGCCCCTTTGTTAAGTATTTTAGAAGCCAAAAAAGCAGATATAGAATCGGCAAAAAGTCAGGCTCAAAATGCTGCACAAATGATAGGAGCAAGGATTTTTAACCAACGCAGAAAACAAGAATTACCCATCATTTATGGTGCTTGTACCAATGGTTTTGACTGGGTTTTTCTAAGCCTAGAAAACAATATCGTTTTTGTGGATACCAACCGATATTCGGTACAAAATTTACCAAAATTACTCGGAATCTTAAATCAAATCGTGCAGCCTTGATTGTGATATCACTACATAACTTTGCTCGAATAAATAAAAAAGACAGGGGTTTCGACACCTGTCTTTTTTTGATTTTTAGTAAACTTTGTATAGTGTTTCACTAATTAACGATTTACCTACTATTGAATTATTTTTTTATAAAATAGCACTTTTTCCAAATATTATTCTGATTTTTTGTTATATACCAAATATTATTGAGGTATTTATGTCTTTATGTGGTATATTTGAGGACTTTATTCAATTCAAAAAATAAATTAATCACTACACTAAAACATCATTTTCAAAAAACACAATGAAAAAACTATTACAATCTTTTGTACTGTCTCTTTTCTGTGGGGTTGCTGTTATGGCACAAGACCGCACCGTTTCGGGTACAGTTACAGACAAGGCTTCGGGGGCAATGCTTCCAGGCGTTAGCGTAAGTTTGAAAGGAGCCAGAGGCGGTGCAGCTTCTGACGCTTCGGGTAAGTTTAGTTTCAAGGCTCCAGCTTCGGCATCGGTAGCAGTTGTTTCTTTCGTAGGGTATAGCACCCAAGAAATAGCTATTCCAGCTTCTGGCGTTATTAATGTAGCCCTAGAGGCTTCAACAACGGTTTTAGAAGCCGTAACTATCTCGGTGGGTAGCCGTAACTCGTCAAGAGTTCTGACAGATACACCCCTTCCTGTTGATATTCTTTCTAGTAGAGATTTGAGAAGTACAGGTCAGGTTTCTTTCGACAAAGCCCTCCAGTACCGTGTGCCATCGTTCAATACGGTTCAAACACCCGTAAACGATGCTACGTCATTGCTCGACCCTTACGAAATTCGTAACATGGGTCCAAGCCGTACTTTGATTTTGATAAACGGAAAGCGTAAAAATGCCTCGGCTCTTACGTATATCCAAACTTCTCCAGGTCGTGGCGAAGGCGGTGCTGACATTTCGGCTATTCCACAAGATGCCATCAAGCGTGTAGAAATTTTGCGTGATGGTGCTTCGGCACAATACGGTTCTGATGCCATTGCGGGTGTAATGAACATTATCTTAAAAGACCGTTTTGAATATGGAATCGCTACCCTCAACACAGGCGTAACCAGCAAAGGCGACGGTGCAGTTTATGGCATTAGCTTAAACAATGGAGCAAATTTTGGCGAAAAAGGATTTATTAACTATACCGTTGGTTTACAGCAAGTTGGCTTGGCCAATCGCCCAGGAACAGTAGATGCCGCTGGCGATGCTGCCGACTTTGAAGCACCTTTGTCGCAAGTACAAAGTTTCTTGGCTAAATATCCAGACGCTGGTAACATCAACGGTTCGCCTGCAACGGCTTCTGCCAAATTTTCGGTAAATGGTGGTATCCCAGTAGGGCCCAACACCGAGTTTTATTTTAATGCTGCCTATGTTTACAAAAAAGTAAACTCTTATGCCAACTACCGTACGCCTTATTGGAGAACAACCGATAACGGCCTTTTAACGCCTGCTGGCCAAACTTATATTGGCTATGTACCAACGTTTGAGGGCGACTTGAACGACCATAACGCAACGGCAGGTTTCCGTTCTGAAAAAGACGGCTGGAAAACTGACGTAAGTTTTACAACTGGTGGTAATACACAATTATACACCGTTGGTAACTCAAGAAACCGTGGTTTGGGCAAAAACAGTCCGATACTTTTCAAGCCAGGTGGTTATGAGTTTTCGCATAACGTAGGAAACATCGATGTAAGCAAAGCATTGAGCGACAAAGTAAGCCTTTCGTTTGGTTCGGAGTTTAGAGCCGAAACTTATAATATCGTAGCTGGCGACACTGCATCTTATGCAACTGCCCCAGGTGCTGACTCTTTCCCAGGAATTAGTGCTGTAAATGCCAAAAAATCAACTCGTTATAACTTTGGTGTTTACGCAGGTTTGAGCTATGACATCAGCGAGGATTTCTTGGTAGAAGGAACTATCCGTACCGAAAAATATTCTGATTTTGGTGCTGCTACTGTTTGGAAGTTGAGTACTCGTTACAAACTAGCCGACGACAAACTTACTTTGCGTGGGTCTATCTCAACGGGTTTCCGTGCCCCAACTTTGGCACAATCTAATATGCAATTGGCACAAGCCAGTTTTGTACCAGGACAAGGTATCCAAATCAAAGGTATCGTAAACAACTATAGCCCACAGGCTTTCTTGTTGGGAGTGAACCGTTTGAAGGCCGAAACATCTTTCAACTTCACGGCAGGTTTAGGTTTCAAACCTAGCAAAGATTTTAACGTAACCTTAGACTATTACAGCATTGCCCTAGACAACCGTATTATCTTGAGTTCTAACATTGGCCCAGGCACAACGCCAGCTTCTGCCCCGTTGAACAATATCCTCAAAACCAATGGTATTGTTGGGGTTTCTTTCTTTGTAAATGGTTTGAATACGATCACCCAAGGTCTTGACTTTGTGGCTAGTTACAAAAACATCAGTGTAGGTACTGGTAAATTGGCCTTGAACTTGGCTGGTAACTATACCTTACGTAACGAGAAAGTAGGCGAGGCTCTTACGCCTTCGTTGATTGCTGCTTCTAACCAATCAGTAATTGATGCTACGCAAGAAGCCCTTTTATTGACTTCTCGTCCACAATTTAAGATTATCCTTGGTGGAGATTTGAAAATCGGTAAGTCTAACTTTATGTTGAACAGTACGATTTTTGGCCCAACTAAATTCCGTAACGATGGCTTAAACAGCAATCTTAGCGTTGAGTTTTTAACCAAAATGGTTACAGATTTGTCTTATAACCTAAGCATTAGCAAAACAGTTGATTTGACATTGAACGTAAACAATATCTTTAACGTATTGCCAGAGTGGAAACTTAAATCACTTAATGCTGCTGGTGATGCCGTATTAGCAAATGCTGCTGCTGTAAAAAACAACATCAATGCCATTACTTTCAACGGTCGTTATTCAATGGTAACGTACGATGGTTCTCACTTTAGCCAGTTGGGAACATCTTTAGCTGCTGCTTTGAGTATCAGGTTCTAAGTAGTCGCTGGCCAAGTACGCATTTACAAATTGATTCTATTAATTCTAGGGTTTTAAATTTATAGAATTGATAACAAAAAAGCGAAAATCCTTTATTGGGTTTTCGCTTTTCTTTTGTATTAAACGACTAATTTCAAACAGCATCATTCATTAGTATAATTTCTTTGAGCTTGCGGAGGATAAAGACAATTTGATATAATGATTCTGCGATAGTGGCATCAAAGGAGTGGCTTACACAATAGCTTTTACCGATTAGTGTAGTAAAATACCAAAATTGCCCTTGTACCCAGCAACCAAACAGGGGCTTACCGTCTTGGTTTTTTGCTTGTGCAAGAATCATAGCTGCAAGCATTTGTCCTTCAGGGTCTTGGCCATCGCCAAGTGATTGCTTGAACTCTTGTAAAAAAAAATACGGCAATTTAGGCTGTCCCGAAAGAGACGGGGAAGCAAGCATACAATCAACAATAAGCGAAATAGGTATGCCATCAACATCTCCAGAAAACTTTCGTTCATAATAAAGACCAATACGCTTTGATTCTTTAACTTGAGCTACTAGAAAAACGACACTTATAAAATTCATTTTTAGCTCTTCTTCATTCCACTCACCCCATTTATAGGATAAATCAATACGAGCTTCTTCTAAAACGTCTTGATGCGACGGTTTTAATTCGGCATAGGTTGTAGAAGTCCAATCGTTGAGTAATGGACAATCAAAAATTTTGTTTATCTCGAAACGGTCAATGACCTCTGATTTTGAATAATGATTTAATTTTTCCTCCATTTTATATCTCAAGAAATATTTTAATTATTGATGATGCGAATTAGGGATTGAAAAGCCCGTAGGGCTGTTATTTTGGTAGAAAAATGCCAAAGATTGTACCTCCAAAGCCCCATTTGGGTGGCATTTATTCCAAAATGTCGCCCCCGATGGGGCTTTGGAGTATTATAGGCATCTTTTTTTACCAAAATTACGCCTCTCTGAGGCTAAAAATGTAATTTCAACCAACTATTCGCATTATAATTGACGAAATAATGCATTTTTTTTCGTCAAAATTAACAGTTAATACTGATTATTTCTAAGTAAATATACACAAGGTAAACTGATTACCTTTATTGGTTATTGATAAATGTCTGCCATTCAGGATATTACGAAATACTGATTTGATATTTTTGTAAAAGCCCCGCCAAACCCGCTACCGAAAACTTGGCTTTTTTGATACGGTTTATTTCTGGGTCAAGAATATAGTTATAGGACGTTCTGAAATCTGTTTTTTCGAGATTGCTGCGTTCAAAAATTGCAGCGTTCAAATCGCAATTATCAAACTGAACTTCGGATAAATCGGCTTCTACAAAATCCACTTCCTGCAAACTGCAATCTTTGAATTTTCTTTTTTTAAGACTCAATTTATAAAACGATGAAAGGTTTAGGGTACAGTCTTTGAAATCGACCGAAAACAAAAAGGTATTACAATTGTCAAAGTGCAAACCTAGCATTTTACAACCTATAAAAGATACTTCCCTAAAAGCCGTTTTAACGATTTTTACCGAACTCAAATTAC
>JAYWHL010000648.1:0-5824 GCA_043777715.1 Cytophagaceae bacterium
ACTATTTTATTGTTTGGACTAATGGCCAAGCCCATAAAACAGGCTTCTAAAATGCCATCATCAGTTTTTGGAGCGTTGGGAACTTGCTGAATATCAGGATTTTGAGAAAAAACATTTCGGATAATACTAATCGAAAAAGGATTAATGCCTGAGTTGGCCGTAATGGCTACTTTTCCGTTGGCACTCAACACCAAGCCATAAGGATGCGGGGCAGTGGCAAACGACCTGCCTCGGGGCGTAAGTAGGCGGCCATTGGGCAAGATAGTAGTGCCATTTTTATTGATTTGGGTATAGGCATCGCCAGCAGGAACAGCCCAACTTTGGCAAAATGCAGTTTGTTTTAAAGATAAAAATAGGAGTAAAAGATGGAGATACTTCATGGGAAGAGGAGAGGGTTTTAGAATAACAATGAATCAAAAATAACAAAGGCACAACAATATATTGTTATGCCTTTGTTATCTTATGGTTATTGAACCTGTTTAAACTTGTTTCCTCGTGCCGTTTCCGTGGTTGCTGGCTCACTAAACATCTTTGCGAAAACAATATTCTCAGACAAATTTTTGTTTTATGCTATATTTTGATAAACAGGCGTGGCACGCTTCAAAAGCGTGGTACGACTACACGAGTGAGATGAGCCAAAAATGATAAATATCCAGCACTGGTGTCCTCAATATTCTTCTTCTCTTTCGGGGGTATTTGCTTGGCTTGGGTTGCTTGGTTTAAACAACGATGCCCCTTCTTTGCGTTCTACAAGATTAAAATACTGGAAGTTAGTAGCAATGTAAATCAATGATAAAAGCAAACTTGAAAGCCCCGTGGCAATGGCCATAACGGTAATATATGCCAAACTGGTTTCTGAATTTCCTGCTTCGGTCAATGACATTAAACCAACTGGAATGGTAAAAATAAGGCTCATCAGTGAATAACAAATGCCAATAACTAACAACAAACCAAAAGTGGACCACCATTTACCCGAAATCAAACTGACAGAACGACTGATTGACTCAAAAATACCTTTGTCCTCTGCCATAATAATAATGGTTGGGAAAACCGAAAGGGGCAAAACAAAATAGAAAAACGGAAAAACAAAGGCTATTAATGATAGAATTAAGGCTAAAATAATAACGAATCGACTAAAGAATACGGCCACAAAATGTTTTTTGATTATGTTCAAAACTTGCTCTAGGGTAATGTCGGGGGCGTTAGTTTTTTTAAAAGACCAGTTGGCACTATCTTCTTTTTGTTCGATATAGGCCAACATAAAGGCGTTGATGGTCATGGCCAGCAACACTTGAGCCAAAACACCAACCAAGGCACCAATAATTACATATTGGCTAGAGGCCATACTACTAAACATTTTTGAATAAAGCTGTATGATACCTTCAATATCGCCAGGTTTGAGGTCAGGAATATCGGCGGCATTTTCTCGAATAGAACGCTGAAGACTAGCCTGTTGCAGGGCACTGACCACGCCCTGAATCATAGAAAGGGGCAACACCAGTACCAGTAAACTATTGAGCATGGCTCGCCAGTTTTCGGCCGCAAACTGAAACGTTGCATTAATTTTTTGTCCAAAATCTCTCTCTTGGCGTAATTCCATTTTAGTATAGGTTTAGATTGTAAAGAATGATTAAACGGATAGGTAAAGAACGATAAATTACTTTACCTCTTCATAGTCCACGTACTCGCCACCGCCAAAATCTTTGTTTTTGCGAGTGTCCTGCGGAACTTCTACTTTTATCTCACCTTCTTTTCGGGTTTTGTTTCCTCCAAAAGGGTTTTGTTGTTGTTTATAAAATTGCTCTTGAGCTTTGCCCACTTGCTTAGAAATAAAAAGCCTCAATAGCCACTTAAACAATGGAGGTAACAGAAAGAAAATCAGAAAGAGAGTAAATATAAACTTGAGCATGGTATTAGATTTTTAGATTTGCGTTGCTCCAAAACCAACGCTTTGCAATATCGTAGATTTTAGGGAATTTATGGGCAAATAACAAAAAAATCCTTGGGCTTGTTCCCCCACAAGTAGCTTTAGGCATTTGGCTGTAAGCTATATGCTTTATAGTCAGACAACTAGAAGGATAAAAGTGTTGATTATTATACAACAATTACTTAAATCGAAGGATTTGCTTTTTACTAGATTTTTAAAAGCTCAAAACCAAAAAAAGGACAAGGCTTTTGACCTTATCCTTTTCTAAAATAATATTTGATGAGATTACTCTCCAGCCAAATCTTCAACTTGTGCTTTGTATTTTTTGGCAGTAAGGTATTCAGCCGATAGTGGATATTTTTCGATGATAGTACTGTAACTCAGGGCAGCGTCTTTGTACTGTTTGGCTTTTTCTTGGGCAATTCCCAATTTTAGGAGATAAACAGGCGTAAAAAACTGATTTGGCTTATAATCGCAGGCTTTTTTGTAAGCACTGATGGCTTCTTCTGTACTTCCTTTTTCGGTGTAAGCATCGCCAATAAGCGAGTAAACACGGGCCTGAACCAATAAATCTGATGAAGAAAAAGAATTAAGTTTTTCGATAGCTTGGTCGTATTTGCCTTGCTTCAAAAGAGCCGCTCCTGCATAAAAACTAGCAAGATTCCCAGCCGCACTAGCACCAAAGTCGTCAGCAACGGTCAATAAACTAGCCTTGCCAGGTTTGCCTTTGAGGGCAGCATCGAGCGAGTCGCTTTCTACCTGATAAACCAAGGGTGCTAAAGCCGCTTGGCCTTCTTCGTCTTGGCTGGTGGTGTACCAATTATAACCTAAAAATAAAACGACTGCACCAACCACTGCACCGCCTATACCTAAGATTAGGTTTTTATTTTTTTCAAAGAAGGGCTGTACACTTGTAATTTTGTCAGCTAATGCTTCTGGACTTTCTAAGAACTCTAAGTTTGATTTTTCGTTTGCCATTTTTAAAAATAGTGAGATTTCGAACGGCAAAGGTAAGATTTTTTTTTAATAGAATATGATTTGCCACCGTTTTTGTGTTTTAATGTTCTGAAAGCATCGAATCTAAGCCTTGATTTGAACTTTTTTCGAGCATTTTATTTTCTAAATTTTTGTTAAATCCGTATCTTAATTGGTAAGACAAAAAAAAGGTCTTAATTTCGAGTAGAAAACAAAGCCAAGGTTTATGAAATATGTCTTCTTTTTGTGTGTAAGTGTGTTTTTATGGTCTTGCGACAAGAACAGTACGCCCGCCAATTTGCTTCCCGAGTCGGATATGGTAAAAGTATTATATGACATACATTTGATAGAAGCCAAGATAAGCAAACTCAATCTGGGCTCTACCGATTCCTCCAAAATGGTTTTCGATACTTGGGAAACGCAACTTTTTGCTCAATACAAAATAGACAGTGCGGTGTATAAACAAAGCTATCGATATTACGCCTCACACCCTGAACAACTCAACGGAATTTATAAAGAGGTTATCAAAAAACTAGAGGCTCGCCCCAGCACCGATAATAACCCTAACAAAACAAGACCAACAAGATGAGTTTGATACTAAGTGCAGAATAAACCACAAAGAAACAAAGGCTTGATAGTCAGATTTTTACAATTTTTTTAAGTACCGAACAATATTAAAAAGTATGGCACAAACACTGAAATTTGCTTTAGACTATTGCTTTCGCAAAGGTGGTTGGTGAGCCACCAACCACGGAGAAAATGTTAAAAAGTGTAACAAATACTGAAATTTGCTTTAGACTATTGCTTTCGTAAATGTGTTTGGTAAGCCACCAACCACGGAGAAGCCACTTAACCAACTATAATTTTATCAAAGCTAGGCCGCTGCTTGGCAAATCTACTACCGTTTTGAAAAATCGTCTCGTCATTATTCCTACTTACAACGAAATAGAAAACATCGAAGCCATTATTCGTAAAGTGTTTAGTTTGCCTATTCCTTTTCATGTTTTGATTGTGGACGATGGCTCGCCCGATGGCACTGCCCAAAAAGTACAAGCCCTGCAAAAGGAGTTTGCCGACTGTTTATACCTCGAACAACGGGCTGGCAAACTGGGCCTTGGTACGGCCTATATTCATGGTTTTAGGTATGCCCTAAGGCAAGGCTATCAATATGTTTTTGAGATGGATGCCGATTTTTCGCATAACCCCGACGACCTCCTGAGGCTGTATAATGCCTGTGCCGAAAGCGGTGCTGATATGGCCGTAGGTTCTAGGTATATCAATGGTGTAAATGTGGTAAACTGGCCAATGGGGCGTGTGTTGATGTCGTATTTTGCGGGATATTATGTACGGTTTATTACCAATATTCCTATCCAAGACCCTACGGCGGGTTTTAAATGTTATACCATCAAAGTCCTCAAAACCATTGATTTAGACCGTATAAAGTTTATTGGATATGCCTTTCAGATAGAAATGAAATTTACGGCTTGGAAACACGGTTTTCATATTCAAGAAGTTCCCATTATTTTTACAGACCGTACCAAAGGCCAATCCAAAATGTCGGCTAATATTTTTAGAGAGGCTATTTTAGGCGTTTTACAAATGAAATTTCTTAGTTTTTTTAGGAAATATTAAACAATTTAAGTGGCTATAAATTTACCATCTAAGGACAAAAAATGAACCACAAACTGAGTGCTGGGGTGCTGGACAATTTTACAAAATATAGCATAACACAGAGATTTATCTAAGAATATTGCTTTCGCAAAGGTGGTTGGTGAGCCACCAACCACGGGAAAGGCTATATGCTATAGGCTTGATATACAAAGAATACAAAGTATTGATGGTCAGGATTTTAGAATAACTCATCAAAAAAAGGATACGCTCAATGTGTGTGCCTACAAACAATCTAACATTAAAATTTACCATACCTAACTCCGTAATTTATGAATAAGAAACCCTTATTGCTTTGTTTAGTTTTATTTTCTCTAGTTTTTGCGTGTAGTAAAACCGTGGATTTAGGTCCCGAAGAAGACCAAATCGAAGTGTATGTAAAAGCCAAAAACCTAACCATTACCGAAAAAACTGCCACGGGCCTAAGGTATATCCTGACGAGTCCAAGCCCAAGTGGGACAAGTCTCAAAAAAGGCCAAACCGTAACTGTAAAATACGCAGGGAGGTTACTGTCCGACAAACAATTTGATGCTGGTACGTTTAGTTTTGTACTGGGTTTGGGCGAAGTAGTACAGGGTTTTGACGAAGGCATCGCCAAGATGAAAGTAGGCGAAAAAGCTACACTCATTTTTCCGTCTTCGTTGGGATATGGCTCTAGGGGGGCAGGGAGTGATATTCCTGGCAACTCGCCCTTGATTTTTGATATTCAAGTGATAAGTGCTAGATAAGCAGATAGTATTGAGGAGAAAGGGGCTATTTGCCTTCAGCTTGTTTTTTATTCAAATTCTGTAAATACTGGAATTGATTTTATATCTAAGTAATTATAAATCAATATATTAACAATTTTTTCTGTGGTTGGTGGCTCACCAAACACCTTTGCGAAAGCAATTTTCTTAGACAAATCTCTGTGTTATGCTATGTCTTATAAAATTGCCCATCACTCAGCACTACTAATCGCACATTTTTTTGATATGACCAAAAACATTTACTATTTTTTTGTAATACTGATTGGCCTTTCGGCTTGTCGTGGGGTTTATTTGCCAAACAAAGTATATACTACCGATCAACTAAAAAAAGATTTTTGGGTAATGAAAAACGGCCTCGAAGCAAGCCACCCAAGTTTGTATTGGTATAGCTCCAAAGACTCGGTAGATTTAGCATTTGACAACACCCTAAAACGCCTAGATAAACCTATGACTGCCCTAGAATTTAGGCAAGTACTGGAGCTTTCTGCCGAACCCATAAGGTGCGGAC
>JAYWHL010000649.1:0-2104 GCA_043777715.1 Cytophagaceae bacterium
CAAGATTATAAATAGCAGGATTTTGAGGTATTGATGTATATTCAACAACTTTACGGATTTGTTTTTGAGAGCCAACACTATCAAACTCAAATCTTAAAGAATCGCTTGAGCTTTCAAAATTATAATAGGTGTTTTTCATAATGGCACAAAAATAAGAAAATTACGTAATTATTTGTATTAAACTAAGTTTGTTGAATGAAACTACAATTTAAAGAACAGCAATTTCAGCTTGATGCTGTGGCGGGAGTGGTGGCGTGTTTTGCAGGGCAAAGTAAAACTGACGATCGGTTTGGTTTTGAGCAAAGCCAAGACCTCATAAAAAAAGCCCAGGATGAAAAAAAGAGTGTTGGACTGTTTGAAAACGAGCTTTACGAAAGCATAGGGTACAGAAATAGCCCCATTGCCATAACAGAAGATCAGCTTTTACAAAATATCAGGCATCAACAACAAGCAAATGGCCTCTTAGAAAGCCCCCACCTAGAGCGACCCGATGGTATAAAAAACGGCTATAACCTAAGTATAGAAATGGAAACAGGTACGGGCAAAACCTATACTTATATCCGCACCATGTACGAACTTCATAAAAAATATGGTTGGGGCAAATACCTAGTGGTTGTGCCAAGTATTGCCATAAGAGAAGGCGTTTTTAAGTCGTTTGAGGTTACACAATGGCATTTTCAGGGCTTATTTGGCCATAAAATTGTGCCATTTATTTATAATTCGAGCCGGCCACAAGACATTGAAAACTTTGCTTCTGACAGTCGTATTAGCGTTATGATTATCAACACACAGGCTTTCAATGCCCGTGGCGCCGACTCTCGCCGAATTTATATGGAATTAGACCAGTTCGGTTCTAGGCGACCCATCGAACTTATCGCCCAAACCAACCCTATTCTTATTATAGACGAACCCCAAAGCGTAGATGGCCAACAAACCTTGCAATCTATGCAAGAATTTAAGCCCTTGTTTACCCTTCGGTATTCGGCTACGCACAAGATAGACTATAACAAAATATATCGGCTTGATGCCCTTGATGCTTACAATAAGCAATTGGTAAAGAAAATATCGGCAAAAGGCATTGTTTTTAAAGGCTCGTTGGGGGCTTCGGGTTATTTGTATGTAGAGCAAATTGTATTGAGTACCGATAAAGCCCCGTTGGCATTGGTAGAATATGAAAAGCGAACCAATACAGGTATAAAGCGAGAGAGAAAGTCGTTGAAAAAAGGAGATAATTTATTTGAATTATCTGGCGGAATGCCTCAATATCAACATTATAGTATTCAAGAAATTGATGCTTATCTCAACCAAATAGAAATAAACGGCCAAATAATAAAAGTAGGCGAAGCCCTAGGCGATGTAAACGAAAGTGATTTTAGGAGAATACAGATTAGAGAAACCATCAAGTCGCATTTACAAAAAGAAAAAGTATTGTTTTATAAAGGAATCAAGGTACTGTCGTTGTTTTTCATAGATTCGGTTGATAAATATAGGGTTTATGACGAACAAGGCCAAGAAACCCTAGGCGAATATGCAGCGATGTTTGAAGAAGAATATCGCTTGGTTTGCCAAGACATTCCCGACCTTTTTAATAAAGAATATACTGATTACTTAGACAAAACAAGCCCTGGCAATGCCCACAAAGGCTATGTACCCAAAGATGAGTTTTGGGCGTACATAAACCGAGATACAACCAGCCAGATTCATAGTGGTTATTTTGCCATTGACAAAAAGCATAAACTAACAAACCCTAGCACAAAACGAAGCAAAAAAGGAGAAGAAAGCGTTTCTGATGATATTTCAGCCTATGATTTGATTATGAAAGACAAAGAACGGCTTTTGAGTTTTGAAGAACCGACCCGCTTTATTTTTTCGCATTCGGCTTTAAAAGAAGGTTGGGACAATCCAAATGTTTTTCAGATTTGTGCCTTAAAACACATAGAATCTGGTTCTCAAATTCGTCGGAGGCAAGAAGTGGGTCGTGGTATGCGTTTGTGCGTAAACGACCAAGGTATTAGGCAAGATTTTGAAACTATTGGCCAAGATGTGCATGATATCAACAAGCTAACGATTATAGCCTCTGAAAGTTATGAAGATTTTGCCAAAG
>JAYWHL010000650.1:0-2095 GCA_043777715.1 Cytophagaceae bacterium
TCCCCCGACAAGACACCGATGCGAAAGCAATACTTTTTCCTTGGCGGTCCCGTGGTACACAAATCACGGAAGGGGACATTCCCGCAGGATTCATCTCGAAGAACAGATTTTTATAAATTCCGTCTAGGCAATTTTTGAATTACAACTATCTGTAAATCAAATAATTGTCTCACATATAATGAAGGCTTCGCTCAAAGCGAAGCCTTCATTATGCTCAACAGACCACGTAATCAGTAGGGCGTAACCTTGGTTACTTTACCGTCCTTTTCAAAGACATAAATGATATTATCTGAATCATTACCCGTATAACGAGAAACATTTGGGTCGGGAACTAAACGATATTCATCCTTATTTTGGTCTTTCAAAACAATCATTCGCTTATTTTCAGTAGTGCGTTTATATACTCTATCCCCTATAAGTGTTTCTAAGCATTTGGCTTGTTCAGGACTTGCATTTGTCTTTACTTCTCTACCATCAACACCACCAAACATACCATCTACGCCTTTATATAACAAGATAACAGTTATATTAGGTATCATCGTCCATTGAAGCGGTGGGTTGTCCAAATATCGGTCATCAACTCTGGCTTTATAAGACCAACATTCCCGCCCTTGTTCATCTTGATAGGTAGTAAGCATTACGATACCTTTTCCCTCTCTGATTACTCCTTTTTGAATAACAAAATTTAAATAATCATAAGTAGTCGCAACGAAAGTGGAGTCTCTAAATCTTTTATCAAATACAAAACCACAATTAGAGCTTTGGGCAGATAACTGGCCTAATCCTAGTAAAAATAAAAAAGAGGTAATGAGTCGCTTTTTCATGGTTATGGGCAGTTTAAGGGTTCTCGTCTATACACTCCGCCGTCCATCAAATTTCCAGACGTATTGTACTGGTATTTACCATTACAATTAGCTATAAAAAACTTCATGTTGGTTCCAGGATATGCCCCTGCAAATTGTTTGTCAAAAGGGATCTCGCTTGCCTGATTAGGGGCTGGGCCATTGCAAGGATGTGTATGAATGTGTTCTTCAATGTCGTAAGACTCTGTACTTATCCAGTTGCCAGCCAAATTATAAGTAAATACATCGGCAACCATTCTATTACCCACTTGCGTAAAGGAAATAGATGGCCCAGTAAAGGTTCTGTTTTGGTAATGAGAATATGTAGAAGAGCGGTCGGGGCTATTTCCGTTTGCAGGTAGGATAATGTATTTCCCATCGGTAGTTTTTAGCATCACAATTTCTCTATTTAAAGTGTTTTGATAGGTCAAAGCCAAACAGGGATTGGCTGTAATTGTCCAATTATCTAAAGGGTTTGTTGCTGCATTCGAAGTGTTGTTCCCCCCACCCCCAGCAGGTGGCGTAGCATTTCCTGCATCGTTGGTGGTTATACCCGTAGAGGCTTCCATCACACAAACTGTTGCCGTCGTACAACCCAAAACTTGAAAATAACTACCATATTCTGGGTGTCCAGGCACCCACGCCAACTGATAAGTACAGTTGGTTACGCTTACACAAGCAAGTTGATTAGCATCAAGTTTATTGTTTTTCTTCATATTCCATTGAGTAATTGCCCCTACGATTTTACCTTCTTTGAGTTTAAAACCCCCAAGAAAATTATCGTCCCAGTCTCTAATTAGCATCATCCCATTAAATTTTTTAGGGTTCAAATTTTTCACTTTTTCGGCCTTATATTCTAGCAAATCCTCATAAATATACTCTACAATTCTTGTGTTGGTTTTGTTGGCATCATCAACATAAACCCAAAGTTGCTTAAAATCCATTAAATCCCCTTTCTTGTAATAATTGATGGGTAAAGCAACAATTTTTTTCTTGGGCATTAATTGATGTTCAAACGCAAACTCCCATCTTGGCGTTTTAGAATCATCGGCTGATAGTCTTGACGAACTTCGTTGTTCTTCAAACCACTTTTGGGCAGAGGCTACCGTAAGGGTTTCATCGCTTAGTTCGGTTTCGGTTGGTGTCAAATCGCTCGTTACACCTTCTTTGCAAGAAATAGGGAAGGCAAGTGTAATAATACAGGCCAAAACTAGCATGGCACGTGTAAACTCATTAATTTTTTTCATACTTTT
>JAYWHL010000651.1:0-2092 GCA_043777715.1 Cytophagaceae bacterium
AAAATTTACTCACTATTCTTAGGATTGATTCTGTTTGGTAATGCTTGTAAAACAGACGAAACCATCGCCCCTGCTCCAACGGTTGTTACCACTGGCACATTGGCAGGAACACCAGGGTCTAAACTAATCATTTCTGCAAATATCAATGCTCCAGAGGGCATAAAGCAGGTAAATGTATTAAAAAACGGAGCCGCTTTTGATGCAGTTACGGGTTCAGGCCAAAAAGATTTGACTTACTCAAAAGAATATACAGTCGAAAATTTGACCGCTGGTTCGGTTATTAATTTTACCATTCAAGTAACTGACCAAAAAAACCAAACGTCAGTACTTACAACAATCCCTGTAACTGTAACGGCCATTCCGCCAAAGACTATCGTAACGATTCCTGCTGGAAGTTTGGCGGCGGGAAATTTAACTTGGACGGCCGATAAAATCTATAAATTGTCTGGTTTCGTTAGGGTAGGCGAAGAAACCGTAAAAGGAACAATTACGAAAAAAACAGTTTTGACCATCGAAGCTGGAACGTTAATCATTGGCGAAAGAGCTACAAAAGGTACTTTGATTGTACAAAGAGGTAGCCAAATTATCGCAAACGGAACAGCTGATAAACCTATTATCATGACCTCGGAAAGGGCTCCAGGCGAGCGTGAGGCAGGAGACTGGGGCGGTTTGGTGATTTGTGGACAAGCCCCCAATAACTTGGTTGAAGCCGATAGAGAATTGGAAGGTGGCTATGGTGCTTTCCATGGTGGCAACGATGTAGCCGACAATTCGGGTTCTCTAAAATATGTTCGTGTAGAATTTGCAGGTATTCCAATCAACCCAAACCAAGAAGTAAATTCATTTACCTTCGGTTCGGTAGGGTCGGGAACAGTAGTCGATTATTTACAAGCATCTTTCGGCCTAGATGATTCTTTTGAATGGTTTGGTGGTAACGTGAACTGTAAACATTTAGTAGCGTATAGAGGTCAAGACGATGATTTTGATGTTGATAATGGTTATTCTGGCTTTGTGCAATACGGAATAGGAATCAGAGCCGCTACCATTACAGACGTTTCGGGTTCTAATGGTTTTGAGGTAGATAACAACACCCAAGGCACGGCTTTGACCCCTTTTACCTCTGCTATATTTGCCAATATGTCCATTATCGGAGCTAAAGGTGCAAGCGAAACCTCTATCAGTCCGCAGTTTCAGCATGGTATTCAATTGAGAAGAAACAATAAAACTAAAATTTATAATACCTTTATTACAGGTTATCCTTGGGGAGTTTATATCGACAGTATTTTGGGCGATGCCAAAGGTAATGCCGATAAAGGGGAAATTGATTTACAAAATGTGGTTTTATCAGGCATAGAAGGTTGGGGCCAAAACCTTTGGGGAACTGGTGTAGTACAAAACGTCAATGGCCAAAACGTTACTTTTAATCCTGCTGGTGTGCCAGTACGTGAAAACGAAGCCAATACCGCAGCAACGGCCATTTTGATTGGTACTAAAAAACCTAATGCTTGGTTTTTAGGATTGAAGGGCAACAGGATTTTAGACAATAGAAAATCGACTGGATTGGCCGAAAACTTATGGCAAGTTGGTCGCCCAACGTTTACATTAGCGGCCTCTGGCACTTCATTGATTGGTGCAGCTTTGCCAACTACGCTTCCTGCTTATTTTGACAAAACAGATTACGTTGGTGCTTTCAAAGACCAAGATTGGACTTTGGGTTGGTCAGAATTTACTCCCCAAACCATTGTTTACGTTAAATAACAATATTTAATATCTTTATGCCCTTGGTTCACAAAGCCAAGGGTATATTTTTTTAAGAACCATGAAAAACGCCTGCTTTAGTTTTTTTTTAGCCTTCCTAATTTTGGCCTGTGATTCGGATAAATATCAAACACAAAAATATCTGTCTGATATTCAGCGAGATAGCCTTCTCGTTAATATTATTACTTTTGTAAGCCTTCCAGTCAATGACTCAAATAATAAAACAAAATTTGATGTAAAGTACAGAGAAAGTTATGCAAAAACCATCAATCAATTTGAACTCATTAACTACTATCCCGCTCCAAATGGTTGGAATTATTATTTCTTAACAAGA
>JAYWHL010000652.1:0-5770 GCA_043777715.1 Cytophagaceae bacterium
CCACGAAATAAAACCAACAGGCATAACATCAGAAGACGGCGAATATCTTTTACATAATGTGGGGTATTACACCCTCAATAATATCCCTACCGAAAGTACCAGCATGAGCCACAATAATCATACGATGCCCAATATGAACATGCCCGCCATGAACAATGCCGAAGCCAAACCCAAAATGAAGCCCAAACCAACGGCCAAAAGAATGAACGAAATGCCCGCAGATTGGACAGACGGCCCCGACCAAACACTGGTACTTGGTACATTGCCAGGCTTGAAGTTTGATACCGAGAGTTTTCAGATAAACGCTGGAAGTAAAATAAAACTGGTGTTTAACAACAACGACGACATGACCCACAACTTAGTAATAACCGCCCCCAACGCCGCCGACGAAGTGGGTATGGCGGCTATCAATATGGGTATCAAAGGCCCAGAATTAGAATATGTACCTAAAAATGCTAAAGTCTTGTATCATACGGGTTTGCTCCAGCCTGATAGTTCAGAAAGTATCTATTTCGTAGCTCCCACCAAGGCTGGTACGTACCAATATGTATGTTCGTACCCAGGGCATCATACCGTAATGCAAGGCCGCATGATTGTAAAATAGTATAAGTTAATTTCAATCAAACACTTACTTACCCATTATTTCCTATCCATTAATTCATGAAAAAACTATTGTTAATTTATCTCTTTACGCCTTTTTATCTTTTTGCCCAAACCCCAAAACCCAGTGCCAGACAGTTGGCTTGGCAACAACGAGAACTAACGATGTTTGCTCATTTTACGGTAAATACCTACACCGACCGTGAATGGGGCTTGGGTACAGAAAGTCCCGCTATTTTTAATCCAAGCGAATTTGATGCCAACCAATGGGCCAAAGCAGCCAAGGCTGGGGGCTTCAAAATGATATTGCTCACGGCCAAACACCACGATGGTTTTTGTTTGTGGCCTTCTAAATATACCGAGCATTCTGTTAAAAATAGCCCTTGGAAGGCAGGAAAAGGGGATATTGTAAACGAAGTAGCCCAAGCCTGCAAAGCCCACGGCCTCAAATTTGGTGTTTATCTATCGCCTTGGGACAGGCACGAAGCCAGTTATGGTACGGCCAGTTATAACCAATTTTACAAAAATCAATTAACGGAACTGATGAGTAATTATGGCGAAATTTCGGAAGTTTGGTTTGATGGTGCAAAAGGCGAAAACGCCAAAGATATGAACTATGATTTTGAAGGCTACTGGAAAATAATAAGAACACTCCAACCCAATGCCGTGCTGTTTTCGGACATTGGCCCAGACGTACGGTGGGTAGGCAACGAAAAGGGTATTGCTGGCCAAACGTGTTGGAGTACGATAAACTTGAAAGGTTTGGCCATTGGCAATTCAGACACAAAGCGACTAAACGAAGGCAATAAAGACGGAAAAACGTTTTTACCTGCCGAAAGTGACGTATCCATACGCAAGGGTTGGTTTTTTCATGAATCAGAGAATAATACCGTAAAAACGCCTCAACAACTTTGCGATTTGTATTATAACTCGGTAGGCCGAAATTCGCTTTTTTTGCTTAATATTCCCCCCAACAAAAAAGGGCTTTTGGCCGATACCGATGTGCTGACCATCAAAACCTTTAAACAAATTATTGATGAAACCTTTAGGAATAACCTCATACCCAAAACCTACGAAAATAGTCCCCTTTTAGATAAAAATCTAGCCACCGACAAGCCCCTCAAAACAAGCGAATCAATGGTTATAGATTTGGGCAAAAACCAAACTTTTGACAGAATATTACTACAAGAAAACATTGCCAAAGGCCAAATGGCCGAAAATATTTTACTAGAATACTGGAACGGCAGTGCTTGGAAAGAACTCGCAAGATGTAGTACCATTGGCCACAAACGATTGTTAAAAACCGACCCAACTACGAGCAATCAAATCAGGATTACCATAAATCAAGCCTTGGGGGTGGTAAATCTTGCAGAAATTGGCCTGTTCAAAGCATCATCAAAAGAAAAATAGACAAGGCCATAACCCTCTTTTTTCATAATATTTCTTGGCCTTTTCATAAATAAATTTAAAAAATAGTATGCTTGCATAATAATTTTTGGTAGTTTTACGTCCTCTAAATTAGTATGCTTGCATAACAAAATATTTAATAACAAAACATTTCATCAACAAACAATTATTATGGACGCTTATATTTATGATGCCGTGCGTACCCCCCGTGGTCGTGGCAAGTCGGACGGAGCTTTGCACGATGTTCAACCCATCAGTTTGCTTTCGCACGTTTTGGAAAACCTCAGAGAGCGTAACAATCTTGATACGTCATTTATCGATGATGTAATTATGGGTTGCGTTACGCCCGTTGGCGAGCAAGGCGCCGATATTGCCCGTACGGCAGTGCTGAATGCAGGTTATAAACAATCAGCATCGGGCGTACAAATCAATCGTTTTTGTGCTTCGGGTTTAGAGGCCGTAAATATGGCTGCGGCTTATGTAATGTCTGGCCAAGTGGACTTAATGATTGGCGGGGGCGTTGAGGCCATGTCGAGGATTCCGATGGGGTCGGACGGGGGGGCGATGATGACCAACCCAGCCCTTATTGCTGCACATAGCCTTGTGCCTCAGGGCATTAGTGCCGATTTGATTGCCACAAAATATGGCTACACCCGTGAGGCCGCCGATGCTTTTGCCGCCGAAAGCCACCGCAAAGCCTTGGCTGCCACAAAAGCAGGACGTTTTAGCAAATCGTTAGTGGCTGTAAAAGACGAATTAGGCATAGAATTATTAGGTTTTGACGAAGGAATCCGTGGCGAAACCACTGCCGAAGGACTGAGCAAACTAAAACCATCGTTCGAGATGATGGGCTTGATGGGAGGTTTAGACTCATTGGCTTTGATGAAATACCCTGAACTTTCGGAAATTC
Organism: Cytophagaceae bacterium; assembly: GCA_043777715.1. Taxonomy (GTDB): domain Bacteria; phylum Bacteroidota; class Bacteroidia; order Cytophagales; family Spirosomataceae; genus JAYWHL01. Next base: position 2,918 of record JAYWHL010000652.1, read on the forward strand.
GTCATATTCATCATGCAGGAAATTCTTCTCAAATTAGTGATGGAGCAGCAGGAATTTTGATTGGAAACAAAGCCATTGGCGAAAAACTGGGCCTAAAGCCTCGTGCAAAATTTCGTGCCTTTGGAGCAACTGGCTCTGAGCCAACCATGATGCTGACGGGTACTGTGCCATCGGCTCAAAAAATATTGAAGCGTAGTGGTATGACAGTCAATGACATAGATTTATTTGAAATAAACGAAGCCTTTGCCGTAGTACCGATGTTTTTTATGGAGCAAATGAATGTTACATCAGAAAAAGTAAACGTAAATGGTGGGGCTATTGCCATGGGACACCCGCTTGGAGCAACAGGAGCAGTTATTTTAATGACCCTTCTCGACGAGCTGGAGCGTACAGGCAAAGGCACTGGCTTGGCCACGCTTTGTGTTGGCGGCGGCATGGGCATAGCTTGTGTGATAGAAAGGGTATAGCCCCCAAGCCAAGCCCCTAGCCCCCCTGATGGGGAACAATACAATATCTAATTCAATAATCGAATTTTTTGAGCTAATTAGCTGTATTTCAAGCCTATTGCTTACAGCTTATAGCCTAAAGCTATCTTAAAAATGATTAATTATTCAATAAAAAACAATGTAGCCATCTTGTCTTGGAACGTAAGCAACCAGCCAATGAATGTGCTAAACGATGAAAGCATTGCGGCTTTTAAATCGTCTCTTGAAAAAGCATACGCCGATACCGATGTAAAAGGTATTATCATCACCTCCGAACGCCCAGAGTTTGTGGCAGGAGCCGATTTGAGAATGCTTCTCAAAAACAATCAGTTACCAGCCGCCGAAATGCTAGATTTTTCGATGCAACTCCACACGCTTTTTAGAAGCATGGAAACTTGTGGCAAGCCTGTGGTTTCAGCTATTAATGGTACGGCTTTGGGTGGAGGTTTTGAGATTGCCTTGGCATCGCACTACCGCATTGCCCTTAACAACCCAAAAACAAAAATTGGCTTGCCCGAAGTAAAAGTTGGCCTTTTGCCAGGGGCAGGAGGCACACAACGTTTGCCAAGGCTTATTGGTATAGAAGCCGCAGCCCCGCTTTTGTTAGAAGGAAAAGAGTCTAGCCCCGAACAAGCCCTGAAACTAGGCATGATTCACGAATTGGCTCAAAGCCCCCAAGAAATGATGGACAAAGCCTTTGCGTGGATAACTGCCAATCCAAAACCCCTACAACCTTGGGACGAGCTAGACAAAAAAGGAAACATAAAAGGCCGAGATAATTATAAAGTGCCAGGCGGCAATGTGCAAAGCCCCAAAGGCGTACAGATTTTTATGGCAGGAACGGCCTTGCTCAACGACAAAACCAAGGGCAATTATCCATCGCCACTGGCCATTATGTCTTGTGTTTATGAAGGTCTTCAGGTAAATATGGACAGAGCCATGAAGATAGAAGCCCGTCATTTTGTGAAAGTGGCCAAATCTTCGGTTTCTAAAAACCTGATTCGTACCATGTTTTTTGGCATGAACGAAGCTAACAAAGGGGCATCTCGTCCTAAAAATATTCCAGCCACCGACACCAAACAAGTGGGTGTGTTGGGGGCTGGTCTTATGGGGGCAGGTATTGCTTATGTGTCGGCCATGGCGGGCATTAAGGTAATATTAAAAGACGTCTCTATCGAAAATGCCGAAAAAGGCAAAGATTATAGCCGTGCCTTGCTAGACAAAGCCATTTCTCGTGGAAAAATGGACAGACTCAAAGCCGATGGCATCTTGAGTTTTATTCACCCAACGGCCAACGCTGCCGACTTGGCAGGTTCTGACCTTATCATCGAAGCCGTTTTTGAAAACCGTGACCTCAAAGCAACCGTTACCAAAGAATCTGAACCATTCTTGAACGAAAATGGCGTTTTTGGCTCTAATACCTCTACTTTGCCCATTACGGGATTGGCGGTGGCATCGGCCAAACCAGAGAATTTTATTGGCCTACATTTTTTCTCGCCCGTTGATAAAATGCAATTGGTAGAAATAATCATGGGCAAAGACAGTTCAGACTACGCCTTGGCCGTTTGTTGTGATTATGTAAAAAAAATCCGTAAAACGCCAATCGTGGTTAATGACTCTCGTGGTTTTTATACTAGCCGTTGTTTTGGTACTTACAGTGGCGAAGGCATGGAACTCCTCAAAGATGGTGTAAACCCAGTATTGATAGAAAACGCTGGCAAAAACGCAGGTATGCCCGTTGGGCCATTGGCCGTTACCGACGAAGTAGCCCTAGATTTGGTATATAAAGTAGCTGGCCAAGCCGTAAAAGATGGCGTTTTGGCCGAAAGCGATACCTCGTATCAGATGGGTAAAAAATTCGTAGAAATGGGTCGTTTGGGTAAAAAATCAAAGGGAGGTTTTTATGAATATCCAGAAGGAGGCAAAAAACATATCTGGGCAGGTTTGGCAGAATTGTTTCCGCTTTCGGCGAACCAACCCATTGAGCATGAAGTAAAACAACGCCTATTGTATCGCCAAGTATTAGAAACCGTAAAGTGTTGGGAAGAGGGCGTAATCCGTACCAAACTCGATGCCGACTTGGGGTCTATCTTGGCTTGGGGCTTTCCGCCTTACTTGGGTGGCACGCTTTCGTTTGTAGATACCATTGGCATAGTGGCCTTTGTGGCCGAGTGCGACCGCTTAGCAGAAGCCTATGGCGAGCGTTTTAGGCCAACCGCCAAACTTAGAGAAATGGCCTTTGTTGGCAAGGGATTTTTTGAATAAGAATTAAAAAAGGCGAGTCGTGAGGCTCGCCTTTTTTGTATTTTACCAGATCCAATCAACCGCATAGTCATCAAAAACACCATCTTTACTTACGATTTTGATT
>JAYWHL010000653.1:0-2081 GCA_043777715.1 Cytophagaceae bacterium
AACATCTGTGCCTGTGGCATTGGCCGTTAAATTAATACTTGCCCCACCTGCTACTGTACCTGTTGGGTTTTGGGTAATAGATACTGCCGTGGGCGTGGTACAGGTTGAATACCCCACGTCATAACTATGATTATTTTGCCCAGCACTACCCGTTGTTAATGCAATTGTTCCTGCCGAAGTGGCATCAGAATCTATCAAATCATTCGTTCCTGCATCAATATTAGTACTGATGCTATTAACTCCCGAAGTAGTTGGGAATTTAAGAACATAACCCGTTCCGAAAGCAATATTTAAGCCATATATAGATGATGCCGTACTTGTACCCGTGGCCGACGAGAAAATATAATTACCATTAACATCGGTAACCGCCGTGGCAATGGCAGTTGTTGGGGCAGAGGCCAAACATAAGGTAACGGTAAGGCCACTTATTCCTAACTCTTCTGGGTCTTGGATTCCATCTTTGTCGGTATCTAACCAAACACGGTTTCCGATTTCGATAGGGGCAGGTTCGCAAACGCCCTCTGCTCCTGTAAGTGAAAATATCTTATTAGCCGTTACGGCAGTTCCATATTCTGTTACGCCAGTACGCCAATCAAAATACCTAGCTCCCGATGTGATGAATGCCACTTGGTCAGTAAAACCTACAATTGCTTCGCCTGTACCTGGTGCGATATATATTCCTCCATTGTAACAATAAGGATGCCCATTATTGGCAGTCCCTACTACGATGGCTTGTTCAAAAAAGTATTTAAGACCTGGCCCTCGGTTGTCGTTATCAAAGTTGGTGGGCATATCATTATTTGTATTGGCATAAGGGCCTGTCAATACATTTATTCTAGCTGCACTGGTAAATGGCCCAGAAACTCCTGCATTTTCTAGTTCAAAAGTACCATCAGATTTCCGCCATGTTCGCACGATATAACCCATCTCGATAGGGTTGGGATTGTTAGCCTTAAAGGCTGCACGATTGGCTATCCCAACAAGAAGAGAGCCAGTATCATCAAAGGCAATATCGTTTACCATCGGTTGTACTTCTCCGTCAGGAACGCCGTAAGTACTCAAAAATGTATCCTTCCATATTGTTTGAAAATGCCCAGGGTTAGGCCCTTGCCCAGTATTAGAACCCAACGAACCTGCTTGAAAACTTGATAAGTCGGCATCCATTACCAAGGTAAATGAATTATTAGCAGGGTTCATTTTAAGAACTTTCAGCCTTAGACTAGAATTTTTCCTTTCTGGCGTTGATGCCGATGCATCGCAAACTCCTGCCACATAAACAGAACCCGCATAATATTTAACAATCGAAGGACGAAATACGCCCCCAGCACAAGCCGAGATAGCAGTAGGAATTGTTATTTCATTGGGTGTAAAATTGGTATATCCACCAGATGGAATAGTTGCATAATCGGCTGATGAAATATCAAGTTTTACTAATTTACCATTACCCATATTCACAACATAGAGGGTTTTGTTATCATCAGAAATTGCAATTCCACCTAGCCCATATTCGCCCACGTTTGTAACCAAACCCACAGGATTTTGATTGGTACTATTAACAGCCAATTTGGTTAAAAGTTTGATGCCTAGATAGGTATTATTCGGGCCCGAATAGTCGGCCATATAAACAGCATTAGCCCCATCAGGTGAAACTGGCGTTAGACCAATATTAGGGCTAGAAATGCTTGTAAGAATTACACGAACCGCCCCCTTTATTTTTTGGGCTGTCAATGCAAAAGGAGTTCCTGTTACCGAACTATTTACGTCCGCAGTATGGGGCGTGGTGGTATATCTTTCAATGGTTCTTTGTTTGGAGGCATAATCCCACGAAGCTATCGAAGTAGTCATTGATGTTGCTGTATTGTTGGCACAACCCGCCACCATTCTTAAATTTTTATCTGGTAAACATAGTCCGGGAACATAAATACCAAAATTTACATCGCTTGCATTGCCCGTTACAAATTGAATAGACGTACTTGAGGAATTACCAAATGCTCCATCATTATAACCACTGGGTAGCGTAAATTCAATACGGTATTTTGTACCCGAAGTAAGCCCAGTCAATGTGTATTTGCCAACATCTG
>JAYWHL010000654.1:0-2081 GCA_043777715.1 Cytophagaceae bacterium
ATTAGTCAGGAACTTACGAAAATTAGCATTTGTATTAAAGATATATGCCCTATATTCCAATCTCTTTAAATAACCACCTCCATGGAAAATTCAAGACCGTCTATTCTCTACGTTGTCGCAGGCCCGCCTGGGGTGGGTAAGAGTACCAACGCTAAAAACTTTATAAATAAAAAAATAGCAGTTGAAAACTCAGATATTGTTGCTGTTCAATTGAGAAATCAAGGAGAAAAAGAGTTTGAAGAACTGGCTTTTGAACAACTAAGAGCTGATGCATACCGTAGTTGTGAACAACAGATAGATTTTGGAATTGAGTTAAATTTAGGTCTTCAAATACCACATTACAGTTTAATCAATCACTGGCGCGATAAGTACAACTACTCGGTACACGTACTTCTCTTTTTTACTGACACTTTATCCATTTGCATTGATAGAGCTGATCAGCGTTCCAAATCAAAAGGGCTTTTTGTTGCTGAAACAATTATTAAACAAATGTACGATAGTACCTTACCACTTCTACGTAAAAATATCAGTTGCATCAGTCACTTACAATTGATTGACGTAACCTACAACTCAGAAGAATTGGTTTATTCGGGCTATTATCCTGCCCAAAATCACGAATTTGTTCAATATCCCTTACCTAAATGGGTGGTTCAAAACTTTCCTGAGATAGCTAAATGAATAATCACAAAAAGAGCCGCTCCTATTGGAGCGGCTCTTTTTGGTGGTCTTTTTTGACTAACAACCTATTCTCAAAAAATTGTGCAGACCATACGAACTCGCAGCTCGCATACTCGCTAAAAAAGAACTTAATTTAATGGTACTAACCCCAGCGTTCCTATTGTAGGGGTCAATGTAATATACCTCTGAGGTGTCATCTGAATTAGTGAGTTTCAAACCAACAGTTACCACAATATGCTGAGTTCGCAGGTTTGTTACTGCAATTAAAGGTATATTCGAATTAATAGCATCTCTAATATACGTTTTAGCCCAACTCACATTTGCATTGGCCTGAACACTCGGGTTGCAAGAACCAATATCAGATTTAGCGAAATTTGACGCATTCGTGATAGAAGTTCCCCAAGATTGAAGCCCCATCCCTCTACTAATCCTTGTTAATTCATCCTTACTTACAGACCTATTGCCATAAACAATACCACGAGCAATCATATACGAAGTTGGAATACAGGCATAGCCAGGAAATAAAGCACCGTTTAGCTGGCAAAAGTGGCGATAATTAGTTCCAGAAACCAAAGACTTATTAAATGTTACATTTGATGCCGCCCCCGAACCATTACCCGAATCGTTGGCAATTTTGTATAGTGCAGCATCAAAACGAACGTTAGAACCAGCCGAGCAATACGCCCAAAAGAAATGCTGCTGACCAGCCCTCATCTTGAAAGTAAAACTTTTTGGATTACCACTACCCGAAGTTCCACCAAGATACACCCAGTTGTTATTGATGTTGTTGTAAACGTACAAATCCACCGTACCACCGCCATAGTTATAAATTTGACCTCTGTAAGTGGCAGATAAATCCCAGCCAGAATTAGCAGTCGTAAAAACGTTTTGCCAGCCACCAGCCGACAGTACCCGCCCATCTACACGGGTCATTTGTACTTCAGCCGCAACCCGACCGTTAGCCGCCGTTTCAGGTTCTGCAAATTCGATAACTGGCCCTTTGGCCACATTAAGGGGCGGCAGATTGAGAGCCGATTGCTCTGGTTCCTGAGTTGGCGTTACTTGCTCATTTTTTTTATCACAACTCGAAAGAGCTACAACAAGGCCAAACACAAAAATTGATTTGAAGTTTATTCTTTTTTTCATTTTCTTTGTCTTTTATTTTTTGTGAAATTCTTTGGGTTCTTTTCAATCATGTTGGAGCATGATTGGTTTTCGGTACGAGAGAAACCCCTTAAACTCGTAAGCCTCAAATTGCCATCCCAGCACTTTGGGGCTTTTTGTTGAGACAAAGGTACGGTGAAAACAAACTACCGTCCAAATAATTTTACTATAATATACTGATTGTCAATAAGTTAATATAAGATTATATAACACAATTACTAATTTCATCTTGCCCAAAC
>JAYWHL010000655.1:0-5759 GCA_043777715.1 Cytophagaceae bacterium
GTGTTACCCTAAAAAACATGACCGATGGAAGCCAAATCAAATTAAGTAGAATAGAATTATTAACATTCCTACAAAAAGAATTTGCCTAGATTTTAGCTTTGACTTTTAATGCGTACCACGCTTCCAAAGCCTGGCACGCCTATTCTTCTAAAGAAATAATCTAGGTTTTAAATTCGATAATGCCTTAAATTTGAAAATTTGTTAAGGCTTATCCTTTTCGGCTCACCAACCACCTTTGCGAAAGCAATATTCTTAGTCAAATCTCTGTGTTTTATTATATTTTGTAGAATTGTCCAGTACTAAATTAGTTCACTTTATTAATACCGTAATTATTTGTATATCAAGCATATAGCCTACTGCTTATTGCTTTCAGCTACTTATTTGCTATTGCCATGCCTCTCACTTTACAACTCCAAACACCGATTTTAGACGACCGCCCAGTTTTTATTTCTGGGCCATTTTGCCAATGGTATCCAGATGTTCAGGTTTTCAAAATGAATAAAATTGGAGAAGGAAAATACGAATTTACTTTTTCAGATTTAGACGATTCAAACCAGCAACTGGAATATAAATACACAAAAGGTGCATGGGACGCTGTGGAATTAGACGAATATGGAGACACTCCAGCCAACAGGAGTATAAAGAAAAAAGCAGGCCTCCGAAAAGATTTTGTGCCTAATTGGCGGGTAGAGGGCAAAAATTTTGTGTCCAGTAGGTTTCCAATTTATGAAATTGTTTCTGAAAATTTTGAAATACCTCAACTTAATAAAACCCGTAAGATTACCGCACTTTTACCCTACGATTATTATAATTCCACAAAAAACTATCCAGTTTTATACCTTCAAGATGCCCAAAATTTAATGGGCGAAGGCTCTGATTTTGGAAATTGGGAAATAGATAAAAGGCTCTCGTTGATGTCCTTGAAAGGTACTGCCGATTGTATAATTATAGCCATAGACAACGCTGGCCAAGACCGTACCACAGAATATGTTCCGTATCAAAGTAAATGGCTAGGCAAAGGTTCAGGCAAAAAATATGCTACTTTTTTGGCCAAAACGCTCAAACCATTCATAGATTCTAAATACAGAACAAAAGTGGAACGCTCATTTTGTGGCGTTGGAGGCAGTTCGTTGGGTGGTCTGATTAGTATTTATGCAGGACTGATGTTTCCAGAGGTTTTTGGAAAACTCATGATTTTTTCGCCTTCGTTGTGGGTTTCTTCTAAAATTTATTTTGATGCCATTGAATTTATTGCTCCGCTTGCTACCAAAATATACATTTATGCTGGTACAAACGAAAGTAAAACGATGGTTGAAAGTGTAGAAAAACTAAAGCAAACGATAGAAAATCAAGGTTATTCTCGAAAAGGAATGGAAGTTAAGTTATCCATTAACCCCAACGGAAAGCATAACGAAAGCCAATGGGGTAGGGAATTTCCGAAGGCACTAGAATGGCTATTTTTTAGTGATACTCAATAAATTTTGTATATTTTCGTTTCTCTGATATTGTACTAATTCAAGACTACCTCTATGAAAATTAAATTTTTTAATACTTTTATTGCATTATTTCTATTTTGTAATTTAAGTAATGCTCAAGTTTTTTCGGATTCGTTGTTGCTCAATATCCACTCTACGATTAGGCAACTAAAAAGCGAAAACGAGAACCTTAAAGATAGATTGGAAATTCAGGGGCGTTCGTTGAATGACATATCCAAAAATCAAAATTTGTCGGATAAAACCAAATGGGAGAAAATTAAAAGCAATGTAGGGAAAGGGATAGAAACTTATAAAATCTTGTCTGATGATTTGATAGACCTCAAATCGCAGGTTATCAACCAAGATTATCAAGGGTATATCAAAAAATTGAGTAGTGTAAAAGAAGGGCCACTAGGGTTTAGTTTCGACCAAGTTATTTTAAGAATTGCTGAAAACAAGGCGATTTTTAGTAAAAAACCTAAAAATGAAAGGTTTATGACAACCCTAAAGGCTTTGTCGGGTAGCCCTTTAGTGGCTTTGATTCCCTTTGCTTCACAAGCCGTTACGCTTAGTTCTTCGGCCTTAAATGTGGCGTATGCAGCTGGAATGCAAGATAAAAAAGTGAATTTTGAGCATATCAAGGGTTTTGAACAAGAGCTAAATCGGTATATTTCATATTACACTACTTTGGATAAAGCAAATTTGATAAATTCTACAAATTCTGTCCAAACGGTAGGCCAACTCGAAGCCCTTCAGTTGGATATGTTAGATAAAATGAAAAAAGATGCCTATAAAATAAGTATAAAACTAAGAGACCAACGTGCCAACGAAAGTGTAGATGAATACTGTAATTACTTTGTAAGTGAATTTAATATTGATTTTGTAAAGAAAAGAATTGCTGAAATTGAAGGGAAGTATTTGGGCAAAGACAATAAAATTAATATTGGCGAACTGTTACAAATGGAATTGGATATGCGTCATGTAAACAATAATTTAGATTATGTTCAAGATTTATGCAACCGCTTTGTAACCATACATGATGGCTATTTTGATGCTGAAACTCGGTATTATGATTCTGTAAAAAATGCCATTAATGTTGCCAAGGCCAACGGAATTATCGAAGCCGTTGGCGACCGACCTGCCAATATGGTTTACGAAGATTTAATGAAAGAACTGGGTCAGAAAAAAGTTAAAAAGGATAATGCCATAAAATCATCAATTAATATCAAGGAACTAAAAGATAAAATTGATTCGGTAGAAACTTACAAAATTCTGTAAAATTGGCAATCAAGTAATAATTCTTAAACAAAACGATTTCGGATTTAAGGTATCCAAATACAATAAAACCCCTTTTTGGGTTAGATTCATCAGCACTCTATTGGCCCTGTGTTCCGAAATATTTGTTATTTTGGCCAATAGTTTTGTTGTTATCCTTTCGTTTTTTTGAAGGTAAATCATCAAATTTTTAACAATCAATTCATTTTTTTCAACAGTCGAAACCACTTTCAGGTTTTCTTTCGCCATCATATTCGCCGACGATTTACCAATCGGAATCGTTTTGTCCTTTGCACGTACATAAATGCCCAAACTCTGGTCAGGTTGTTTGCTGGTGTATAGTCCAATATCTGTTTTCGGCACTTTTATTACGATAATGGCTTTGCTCTCAAGAACCAAAACCTGATAGCTAACTTCTAAAATCGGGACGATTAACTCGGTACAGGCGAGATAAATTTTCTCAATTTCCTTTATTTCAGAATTTATGCCCACGATGGTTTTGTCGTCGTCGATACCCACCAACAAAAAACCGCCCGAAGTATTGGCCAATGCAGCCAATGTTCGGGCGATTTTATAAGGATTATCTATCGTACGTTTAAACTCAAGGTTGGTATTTTCTTTTAATGAAATAAGTTTAAGTACTTCTTTTTTTGTCATATCATTTATCCTCTTCTTCTACGTCTTTGTTGTTGAATGATTAATGCAGCACGAAGTTTTTCTTCTAAGTCTGCAATTATTCTCGCATCGCTTTCTTTTGTTTGGTCAAGCAAACCGTTCAATGACTTATAACTCATTTCTATTTTTTTGTAATCTGTCAATAACTGGTCATATTTCTTGGTCATGGTTTCCAAGTTGTCCTTGTTGTCCTCTTTGCAGTCATCGTATTGTTTAGCTTTATCTCTAAACTGATTTTCGAGACTAAATCGATAAGAGGCTAATTGTGCATTTTCGTCTCTTTCTTTTGAAATCTGTTCTTGCAGTCGCCTATTTTGGTCTTGCAAATCAATAATTTGTTGTTTTGGCACACAGCTTGTAAAACTAGAGATGATGCCTACAAATAGGATAGTTAGGATGATGGATTGTTTCATGTATGTTTGTGGTTTACCGTTCATTCAAAGATATGTTATTTTTTGATTTAATTATCAATTATTCAAGAATATAAAATTAGTATAATAATTCTAAAGCAAGGATTTTTTAAGGCATTATCGCAAAAAAAATACCTTTTTATTATAAATTAAGACTAACAAATGTTAAAAAAGTAACTTTAAATATTTAACCAGTAAGTAAATTTAGCTAAAATCGCTCTGTTTTTTGGCATCCAATTTTCAGATGAGTAATTATCGGTATAAACCAAGAAAAAATCAGAAACGGGCTTGTAACGATATTGAAGCCTCGAATTTATATTTAAATTATTTATTTGTGAGTTGTACTGAATGAATGTAGTCCAAAAAACACTTTTGCTAAAGGTAATATCTGCCCTTGGGCCAATCAAAAACAAATTACCACTTCCTTTCGATGATTTTATATACGAGTACGAATAGTTAAGCGTTAAACTACCTTTGGGTTGAAAACGATATAGGAAATTTCCATTAAAACTCAACAAAGAACCATCAAAATATTGCCCGACCGTTGATAAAAGGGTCATTGACAGAACTTTACGCATATCCGACCTATACTCTAGCTGTGATTGAAAATACTGATAACTAGTTCCAGCCTTTAAGACTGGATTTTTGGAACGAGTTGGGTCAAAATCATTGAACAGATATGTGTAATTTCGGGTAATATTAAAAACAAATTGGGCTGTATTTTGCAAAACGCCTTGGGTGAATACGCCATAAAATTGATCCGTTATTTTATCATTAATTATTGCATTTTGGTCATATAATATACCCAAACTATAACGGTTCATGAATTTTGTTCTAGGGTAAAAATTATATTGAACAAAAGGATTAAAATGATGAATGTTGGTTCTTGGCACAAAACCCACTTGGGCATCAAAGCCCTTCCCTACCCAATCGTGTTGCCAATTTACTTGAAAATTTCTAACGCTATAAGTTAGTTGAGAACCCGCCGCCGCTTTGTCTGCCTTATCAACGGGGCTAAATACCTGATGATAATAAAATTTTCCATTCCAAACATTGTTAGCACTCGCAAGATTATATTCCAAGCCAGCCGCACGATTATAGCGTTGAAGTTTGGCGTTTATTTCTGGATTTAAGTTTTCTTTGTTCACAAAAATAGCCGAAATATTAGAGCGTTTGGCAATCTTTCTTTGAAGGGCAGCCACCGAAAAATTAGCCCCTGATATTCCTCTGATTGCATCGCTTTGTGTCTCTAAATTCATTAGTCCTACCCTCCAATTATTATCAATCTTGCCGCTTATTCTTGCTCCGTAATTGATGGCATTTGGGGTGTATAAATTACTAACGGTATCAACGGCCAAACCAATTTGCCTAGAAAAAAACGGCGTAACGTATTGATTACCAAATGAGCCAAACAAATCGGAATTTTCAAGAAAAAACTGCCGTTGTTCTGGGTATGAATAAGAAATATCAAAGCGGCTAATGTTTTGAATCTGACGGTCGGACTCTACCTGTGAAAAATCAGGATTAACGGTCAAATCCAAATTTAGCCCTGGCGTAATACCAACTTTTACATCACCGCCGAAACCTTTGGAAAACGCTGATTTTGAGTTACTTGATGTAAAATCCGTGATATTACCAGCCCTTAGGTATGGAATAATCGAAATATTAGCTCCTGTTTTTTTTAGGGGTTTTTCAAAATAAAATTCACTTGTAAAGGCCAAATTCATCACAATTTGGTTTTGAGGTATTTTATTCCAAGAAGTAGTCTCATTCGATTGGGTATCAAAACGATAGCTATTAAATTTCCATGACTGAATCCCTTCTTTAAAACGCAAAGTACTAAACGGAATTTCCATTTCACAAACCCAATAATCGTCGTATATTTTTGATGCCCCATTCCATTTGTTGTCCCAAAAAGTATTCA
>JAYWHL010000656.1:0-2079 GCA_043777715.1 Cytophagaceae bacterium
GAAAATAATCGGTGTTATACAACAATTTTTGTGGTAGGGACGAGCAAATGTTGTCCAATAGCATTCGTCCATGGCATCAATGGAGAGGATGGACGAATACTATTCGTCCCTACGTTAGCCATTCCACAAAAATTGTCAGAGAATCATTAATCGATGTTATAAAATTTATAATCTCTTGTATTTCAGGCCAATAGCCACTTATCAAGACGAACAAAAAAAATTTGCCCAACGAATCAAATAAAAATATGAAAAAAATAGCCTTCTTTCTTTTTATTAGTCAAGCTAGTTTTGCACAAGACAAGCCCAATAATCTGGTGGCCGTAGTGAGGCAAGCCCTTGAATATTCGCCAAGAATAAAAGAACAACAATTGTTGATAAACACGGGCGAAATTAGGAAACAGATTTTAGAAAGTAACCAAAAAGCACAGATTTTTGGCGAGGCTTCCTATACTCGTTTGGACCCCGTGGCCAAGGCCATTATTCCATTGCCTGGCAACGAACGAGAACTCCAGTTTCAGCCTAATAACAATTACAATACCAATGTTTCGGTGAGTTATTTGTTGTACGATTGGGGCAAAACCAAAGCCAATGTAGAGCGTATTTTGTTAGAAATGAAACAACAACAACACGCCATTAGTGGCCAAAAAGTAGCCTTGGCCTATCAAGTCGTTAGCCTGTATTATGGTATTGCGTTTTTGCGTAAATCTATCAGGATTCAGGAAGAATTGATTGCCCTTTTGGCCGAAAACGGGAAAATTATCAGCAAACGAATCCTCCAAGGCGACGACCTCAATATCAATGCCATACAAAACGAGGTACGTGGCAAAAACGGCCAAAGTAGATTGATAGACCTTCAAAGCCAGCTAGAACGCCAGTACTTGTTTTTAGGGAATCTCATCGGAACTGATGCCCATAACTTAGTAGCCGAGAACTTAGCTTTAGACAAACTGGACATTAAAAATGAAGCCGAAAGTCCCTACACGTCGGCCTTTGAAAACAACAGCGAGCTAAAAAGTTTGAAAGACAAAGAAAATATTTTGATAAAAGACGTAGCTTTGGCCAATATAAACGGCTTACCCAATTTATCGGCACTGGGGGCAGTTGGCCTTAGAAATGGTTTTCAGCCTGATATTAATCCTTTGAGATTCAATACTCTTTTGGGGATAAAATTAACTGTTCCGATTTATGTAGGCAAAAAAGGAATGTATCAAGCCAACCTTGCCAAAGCCCAAAGCGAGGCCAATAAGGAAGCTATTTTGACGGTAAAACAACAAATAAACCGAGAAATAGATTTTGTATTGAACGACTTGAAAGCCGCCAATCAGAAAATAGAATTATCAAAAGGAAATATTTACCAAGCCGAGGCGGCCATGAAACTGACCAAAGTAAGGCTAGAAAATGGGGTAAACACGCCCCTTGAACTGCAACAAGCCGAAATGGCGATAGAAGATGCCAAGTTTGGACAATTACAGTATCAGTACCAAGCCATTATGGCCAACATAGAACTGAACAAGTTGATGGGGAATTGGTTTTGGTAGCATTTAGGCTTAGTTTGTAGCACATAAACCAGTAAGTATTTGAACAAAATTTATTTGCACTACCAATGCCATAATTATTTGTATATATAGCCTACGGCTTATTGCTTACAGCTCCTTACATTATTGACCATGCTTCTTACCATCATCACGATTACTTTTAATGCCGAACGTTTTTTGGAACGTACCCTCAAAAGTATGCCCCAAGATAATCAAGAATTAGAATATCTGATTATTGATGGAGGCTCAAGCGACGGCACTTTGGCCTTGATAAACCAATACCAAAACAAGATAAGCAATTGGGTGTCCGAACCCGACAAAGGCATTTACGATGCCATGAACAAGGGCCTAAAATTAGCAAAAGGCCAATACGTATGGTTTATGAATGCTGGCGACCAAATATTTGATAATCAGACGATTGACCATGTTTTAGAACAAATTAAATTGACTAATGCAGACGTATTATATGGCGATGCGGATTTGGTAGATAACAATGGCCAAAGCCTTGGGTTGAGAAGTGATTTCACAACCCAACGCCTCCCCA
>JAYWHL010000657.1:0-5751 GCA_043777715.1 Cytophagaceae bacterium
CTACCAATTGCTACTTATCGAAAAACACTAGTTCATTCAAAATCTATCGTTTTTATATTCGCTTTCTTGAATTGGTCATATACAAAAAAAGCTAACATACTAAACACAATTACGATTATCCAGTCAGGTTTTTGAGACTTAGATGAGTCGAGTGCTAGATTACTACCCTTTAGAAAATAAATGCCCGAAATGGCTATAAAATTATTCAAGAAATGCCCCCAAATGGCCGTTACTAAACTTCCTGTTTTTTGATAAATATAGCCTAGCAATGCACCTAGTAGTAGTCTCGGAAAAAAACCATAAAACTGAAAATGAATTGCACTAAACAAGAAAGCAGTGGCCCATATTGCAATATGTTTATTTTTGAAAATATAGGAAAAATACCTTTGAAATAAACCTCTAAATATAATTTCTTCGCCAATACTCGGTATCAGTGCAATCACGATTACCCCCAAAAGATAGCCTACAAAACTAGAGAAGTTCGTTAAAAAAACGGACATTCTGCCCAAATCCACTTCTTTTTCTTTTATCCATATTTCAATGTCATGTAAATAGCTGGGCAAAGCCATTGTTTTGTTGTAGTAGCCGATGGTAGCTATCAATGGCATGATTGTAATCATCAAAAAAAAGATTAGAACCAATGATTTTTGATTGGCTTTCTTTTCATAAAATAATTCTGATAGCGGTTTTCGCTCAATTATTTTCCAAAAGCAAACGCCTGAAAGTATAAACGCAATTATGCCAAAAATGCCTTGCAGTTCCATCAATCCCAACCATATATTTGGCGTGTTTGCTGGGTTTTTCATTACTGACGTAATTTTTTCGGAGGGAATATTAGCATAGAATGTTAAAAAGCTAATGCCCACAAATTGACCTACAACTTGAAAAATCAACACAAAACCCAAAAGCATAAAACATCGGCTAATGTTAAATGTAGTTGAAGTATAGAGGTTAGGGGAATGTAATTTGTTCATAATACCGTAAATTTACACGAAAATTACGCTTTAAAATAATATGGCAAAGATTAGAAACATAGATTTAGGAGAATTTCCGCTTTTACTTGCACCTATGGAAGACGTTTCGGACCCTCCGTTTAGGGCGGTTTGTAAAGAAAACGGGGCAGATTTGATGTACACCGAATTTATTTCGTCGGAAGGGCTTATTCGCTCTGCTGCCAAAAGCGTTCATAAACTAGATATTTTTGAATATGAACGCCCCATTGGCATACAACTTTTTGGGTCTGACATCGAAACCATGGGGGCTTGTACCGAAATTGCAACCCAAGCTGGTCCAGATTTGATAGATATAAATTATGGTTGTCCAGTAAAAAATGTGGCATGTCGTGGGGCAGGGGCGGCTTTATTACAAGATATTCCTAAAATGATTTTGATGACCAGTGCTGTGGTTAAATCTACGCATTTGCCAGTTACTGTAAAAACACGTTTGGGCTGGGACGAGTCCACTAAGAATATCCAAGATGTTGCCGAAAGATTACAAGATATTGGTATAGAGGCACTTACGGTTCATGGTCGTACCAGAGTACAGATGTACAAGGGCGAGGCAAACTGGGAATTGATAGCGAAGGTAAAAGAAAATCCAAGAATCCGAATTCCAATTTTTGGAAATGGAGACATAGATTCTCCCGAAAAAGCACTCGAATATAAAAATAGATATGGCGTTGATGGCATTATGATTGGGCGGGCAAGCATTGGTTATCCTTGGATTTTTAATGAAATAAAGCATTTCTTAAAAACAGGGCAGCATCTCGAAGCACCAAGCATAGACGATAGGCTAGAGGCTTGCAAAAAACATCTTAATTTTTCTGTTCAGTGGAAAGGAGATAAAATTGGAGTATTTGAAATGAGAAGACATTACAGTAATTATTTTAAGGGAATTGAACACTTTAAGCCATTCAGAATGAGGCTAGTAGAAGCCCCAACGCAAGACAATATTCTTGAAATTTTAGAAGAGGTGAGCCATTTTTATAGCTTAGAAAGTGTTTAATTGAATGTTTAGGTTTGATTAATCAATAAAATTACTGAATTTTGTGTTTGAGTAAGGAGTTAATGGCATCGTAGTTCAACGGATAGAATAGCGAGTGTCGCCCAGACGTTTCCTAAACGTTAGACCGAGTTTTCAAAGAAAAAATTTATAGTCCGATTAATGGCATCGTAGTTCAACGGATAGAATAGACGTTTCCTAAACGTTAGATCCGAGTTCGATTCTCGGCGAAGCCACTTGTTTTAACCGCAAGGACGGAAAGACGCAGAACTAGCGACCTTCCGTCCTTGCGGTTTTAAATTGACCGTATCAAAATATCAAAATCAAAACTAGCGACCTTCCGTCCTAGCGGTTTTAAATTTACCGTATCAAAATCAAAACTATCGATTTTCCTTCCTAGTGGTTCTAATCCCCAAAGTCCTCTATCAAATCCCTTACATCTTCAATACCAACCGAAATTCTTAGTAGGTTTTCGGGACTGTTTGAGTGGATACCTTCTACCGATTTTCGATGTTCAATCAAACTTTCTACTCCTCCCAAGCTCGTAGCGTGTTTAAAAATCTTCATCTTTGATACTAAATTGAGGGCTTCCTTTTGCCCACCTTTTACCAAAACAGACATCATACCGCCAAAACCTCCGATCATTTGATTTTTTGCAATTTCATGGTATTTATTATTGCTCAAACCTGGATAAATTACCTTTTCTATTTTTGGGTGTTTTGTAAGATACTCTGCCAAAATCATAGCATTATTAGCATGAATTGGCATTCTTGCATGAAAAGTTGAAATACTCCTACACAATAGCCAGCAATCAAAAGGCGACGGAACTGCCCCGCCAAGTCGTTGAAAATCTTTGATGAATTCGGAGGTATTATTTTTTTCTTTGAATGTCAAAGCCCCTCCTAAAATATCACTATGCCCAGCCAAATATTTTGTGGTGGCGTTCATGCTTATATCAATACCCATCACTAATGGTTTTTGAAAATAGGGCGTTGCCCACGTATTATCACAAACTGTAAGAATATTTCTTGCCTTCGCAATTTTTGCAATGCCCTCAATATCAGTTATTTTCAACATCGGATTAGAAGGCGTTTCTATCCAAATCAATTTAGTATTGGGCAAAATTGCATTTTTTACAGCTTCCAAATTGCTCATATCAACCTCCGAAAAACTGATATTCCATTGGGCATAAAGCCTTTGTAATATGTTTTTTCCTGCATAATACATATCGTCGGGTAAAATTATATGGCTACCTGCCCCCAAACTCTGAAAAACGGCCAAAGTTGCACTCATACCCGATGAAAAAGCAATGCTTTCTGCTCCTTCTTCGAGCATTGATATTTTTTGCTCCAAGGCATTTCTGTTTGGATTGTCGTTTCGGCTATATAGATAGCCACTCGGAAAACTTAATTGGTCTTCGCCTCTTTCAAAGGTTGTGGATAAAACAATCGGCATAGCAATTGCCCCGTTTGCTTCTTCAAAATTGCCTAAATGAATCGCTTTGGTAGATGAGTGCATACATAAAAAAGAGTGAATATTGCTATCCACTCTATTGGGTTAAAGATTTTTTTATTTTTGATGGAAACTTTCAGATGCAAATTTCAGA
This sequence comes from Cytophagaceae bacterium, assembly GCA_043777715.1. GTDB lineage: Bacteria > Bacteroidota > Bacteroidia > Cytophagales > Spirosomataceae > JAYWHL01. The sequence continues at coordinate 3,608 of JAYWHL010000657.1, forward strand.
ACTTCGGGCAAGGCCGTACGCCAATAAGTCCAAGTATGGCCACCGTCTCTTACTCTAAATTCGTGGGGAGTTTTTTTATCAATCAAAGCTGAATGTAAAGCCATGTTGCCTTTTATTAAAAAATCATCATCGCCACAGTCTATATAATACCTCACTTTGGCCAATTCGGCACTATTCATTTTATCTACCAAGGCTAGTCCCGAGTTGTTTTTTAGGTGGTCGGTTATTCTGTCGTTTCCTTTCAAATCTTTGCCAAACAATATACCAAAAACACTATTCCAACGGTCTAAAGGCATTTCGGTTATTTCTGGATTTACAAAAAAAGCACCGCTCAATGGCGAGCAAGACGAAAACAAATCGGGGTGTTTCAAGGCCATAATCATTGCCCCGTGGCCACCCATCGACAGGCCAGCGATGGCACGGTATTGTTTTTTGGTTCTGATTCTAAAGTTTTTTTCGATATAAGGAATAAATTCATTGATAAAAAAATCTTCATACATAACCTTTCCGTCCGAACTGTTCATGTACCAACTCACTCCCCCGTCGGGCATGGCAATAATCATGGGCGTGGCCTCTCCCGAATTTATTGTTTTGTCTGCAATGTGGTTCACCTCTCCAAACTGCGACCAACCTGTTTCGTCGTCGCCGTAGCCATGCAACAAATACAAAACAGGGTAGTTTCTCATGCTTTTATCATAATCGGAGGGTAGATAAATACAAAATTTTACGTCTTTGCCCAAAGCAGTACTTTTGATAACAAGACTTTCTTTTACAAATCCTTGTTGGGCTTTGGCAATAATGCTTACAAAAAAAAGGGAGAAATACATTAGTTTTTTCATTGTAAAATGTTAAAGAGGTTAGATTTTTTGAATACGTAATTTAAGCAATCAATTCTTCATTTGTTGAAGTTAGCACTAGAAATTCTGCCATGATGGCCCAATTAAAAGCCTCCGACCGCCAGTAGAGATGGAAATACTTTTGTTTTGCCAAATAATAACTTAGCTTATTTTCAAAGGAGGTCATCATTCCCCCAATAAAAAAATAAAATTCCCCAAAATCTGGGGCAGTTTTTAAACTACTTTCGATTTGGTTTTGAAGGATTTTAATTTTCGATTTTAACTGGAATTGATAAGAAATATCAAGATTTAACAGGCTGATTATCAATACTATTTCATCTAAAAAGTGTTGTTTTTGTTTTAGTAAATCAAGTATGTTTTTTATTAAAATTGGTCTGCAATCTTCTAAAATTTCTATTGAATGGTTAGCCATCAATCTGGCCACATGATAAATAATTACGATGGTTCGGGGGTAGCAATGGGCAACCCTAAAAGGATAATCAATGTGTTTGTTGCTCAAAATCACATCTTTGATATATAAGATACTGTCTTGGCCGTGTTGGTCGAGGGTTAGGCCAAAACTCAATAAACTTGACAAAATGTTGCTTAAAATACATACATCAAATTCAACATACATATTTTTGCCAAACCAAGTAGAATACGCTCGTAGGTTTTGATATTCTTTGAAAGTATGGGTATTTTTTTTGGTACTTAAATTAGCGTGTTTGGCCAGTTTTTGTTGCAACCAAAGTGCGTCTGATGTGCTATGAGGAAGCGTTCGATAGATAAAAGCGGTATCATCAACATCATCAGGAATTTTGAAATGCTCGAATCTGTGCATGATATTTCCGTGTGGGAAATGTCCAGATTTAACTGTTTTAAAGAAATTATAGGTATTTAGGCCGTCTTTATTTTTGAATTTCGGGTAGTTCGCTTTGGCCTTTTCACAGATAATTTCTATCAATTCTTGAGACTGGACTGATACTTTATCTTTTATTTTTTGAAGGTAAAAAACGATTAAAGTCGTGAAAAATATATTTGTATCTGGCCTTTTGTATTTCCAAAAGCTGTTTTCTCTGGTGGATTCAAAAATTCCTTCATCAAAATACTTTCGATTAGCGTTGTTTTGCAAATCAAATAGTTTTTGAATAACTAAGTCTTCAAGGTTTGGACTCATCTTTGGGTCATCATTTTTCTGATGTACTTTCCAACAATATCAAACTCTAAATTTACAGAATCCCCGATTGATAATTGATGAAAAACGGTATGGTCAAAAGTATATGGAATAATGGCCACTTCAAAGGAATT
>JAYWHL010000658.1:0-5750 GCA_043777715.1 Cytophagaceae bacterium
CCTGGCATTACCATTTCAACACCCGCTGGCAACGTGATGATACCAGTTACGTCTGTTGTACGGAAATAGAACTGTGGACGGTAGTTGTTAAAGAATGGCGTATGACGGCCACCTTCTTCTTTGCTCAATACATAGATTTCAGCTTTGAAATGATCGTGAGGCTTTACTGAACCTGGCTTACAAATAACCATACCACGACGGATAGATTCTTTGTCGATACCACGTAACAATAAACCTACGTTATCGCCAGCTTCGCCACGGTCAAGGATTTTACGGAACATCTCAACACCAGTAACAACTGATTTCAAGTTTTCGGCTCCCATACCCAAGATATCAACGGCTTCGCCAGAGTTTACGATACCACGCTCGATACGACCCGTAGCAACGGTTCCACGACCTGTGATAGAGAAAACGTCTTCAACGGGCATCAAGAAAGGCTTTTCTGTCTCACGCACTGGCGTAGGAATAAAGCTATCTACGGCATCCATCAAAGCCTCGATTGTTGGTACCCACTTAGGGTCTCCATTAAGGCCACCCAAAGCCGAACCTTGGATTACTGGAATATTGTCTCCGTCGAACTCATAGAAAGATAATAGTTCACGAATTTCCATTTCAACAAGCTCTAAAAGCTCTGGATCGTCCACCATATCCACTTTGTTCATAAACACAACCAATTGAGGCACACCTACTTGGCGAGCCAAAAGGATATGCTCACGAGTTTGTGGCATTGGGCCGTCTGTGGCAGCTACTACGATAATAGCACCGTCCATTTGGGCAGCACCCGTTACCATGTTCTTCACGTAGTCGGCGTGACCTGGACAGTCCACGTGAGCATAGTGACGAGCAACAGTAGAATATTCTACGTGAGCGGTGTTGATGGTAATACCACGCTCTTTTTCTTCAGGAGCAGAGTCAATAGAAGAGAAGTCTTTCTTTTCAGCAAGACCTTTTTCTGACAATACTTTAGTGATTGCAGCGGTCAATGTAGTTTTACCGTGATCTACGTGACCAATAGTTCCTACGTTTACGTGGGGTTTGCTACGGTCAAATTGTTCTTTAGCCATGATTCAGTTTGTTATTTTAAGAATTTTTGAATGGTTGTGTTTCGGGGTTTTCCAAAATGAAGTGCAAAAGTAAAGCCTTTCTCGCTAATCTCAAAATAGTTATACAAAATTCTAAGCAAGAATCGTAGAAAATCAACAAATAGATAGTATTTAGACTGTTTTGGGTTGTTTATGAGGCCATTAGCCATCAGTATCAATCGCTATATTTTAAAATTTAGCCCTTTGGTAATATTTCTTGAATGTATTTTCTTTGGGTATCTTAAAATAAAATTAGGCGAACCAACATTAAATATCAATCAAAAAACTGTAACCATGCCGCACAAAGCCTAGGCTTTCATAAAAAGCATGGGCGGTTTTTCGCTTGCTATTACTGGACAAGGCCAGTTTATAGCAACCTGCTTTTTGGCAGCAATTTATGGCAAAAGCCATCATTTTTTTACCCAAACCTCTGTTTTGATAGCTCGGCATCACGGCCACGTCTTCGATTATTGCCGATGGGCTACCTTTGTGGCCAAGGTTATCCATGACCAGTAGGGCAAACGTACCCACTATTTCTTGGCCAATTTCGGCCACATACAGGGTGTAGCTAGGGTAGGTATTCATTTTGGCAAAAATGCTTTCGGCCTCGGTCAAGGACAAAATTTCCTTGTCTTCTAAGGCCAATTGATATAGATTCAAAACCGCTGGTAAATCTGAAACAGTTGCTTTTCTGATGATAAAATCCATGGCCAAAGTTTAGGAAGGGTTTGTTGTCGGTATTTTAGATTTAAAAAATATTGCCTTTGCTAATTTATTGATTGTTAATTGGTTACTAAATCAAAAGGCTGATTTTTTCAGAAATGAGAACTCAAAAATTAGCATTACAACGTAAAAATTTGTTAATTTGGTCGTTTTTAAGAAGCTAATTATGCTTTGTCGTTTCAAATTTCTATCAAAAATAAAGATTACTCAACACAAATACTTGAAAAATCATGGCCTATAATTTATTAAAAGGTAAACGGGGAATAATAACGGGAGCATTAGACGAAAACTCGATAGCTTGGAAAGTAGCCCAACGAGCCAGCGAAGAGGGTGCCACCTTTACGCTAACCAACGCCCCTTTGGCCATGCGAATGGGCGAAATCAAAAAATTGGCCGAACAAACGGGTGCCGAAATTATTCCAGCCGATGCTACGTCGGTTGAAGACCTTGAAAATTTATACAGTAAGTCCACGGAAATTTTGGGCGGAAAAATAGACTTTGTTTTGCACTCAATAGGCATGAGTACCAACATTCGCAAGAACCGCTCTTATGGCGATTTGAACTATGAATGGTACATGAAAAGCCTTGACGTGTCGGCTTTGTCGTTTCATAAAATGTTGCAAGTAGCCGAAAAACTAGATGCCATCAATACGGGTGGTTCGGTGGTGGCTTTGAGCTACATTGCGGCACAACGCTCTTTTCCTGATTATACTGATATGGCACAAGCCAAGGCCGTTTTAGAATCCATCGCCCGAAGCTATGGCTATCGTTATGGCAAATTGCGTGGCGTGAGAGTAAACACGGTGTCGCAGTCGCCCACCAAAACCACGGCTGGTACGGGTATTAGTGGCTTTGATGCTTTTTATGAATATGCCAATCAGATGTCGCCGTTGGGCAATGCCACAGCCGATGAATGTGCCGACTATGTGGTAACACTCTTTTCGGATTTGACCAAGAAGGTAAATATGCAAAACCTTTTCCATGATGGAGGGTTTTCGGCAGTAGGTATTTCGGAGGAAATTGTTGAAAAAATGATGAAGTAAAATCAAAAAAATAGGTTTCGTAGTACAACGGATAGTATGAAGGTTTCCGAAGCCTTAGATTCGAGTTCGATTCTCGACGAGACCACTTGTTTTAACCGCAAGGACAGAAAGACGCAAAACTAGCGACCTTCCCGTCCTTGCGGTTTTAAAAAAATTGTCAGGAGTATCAAACCAATTCCATTTCAAAAAGTTGGGTCAAATGGTTTTTTAATAGACTAGAAACCTCATTAAAATTAGGGGAATATCCAAGTTCGTTAGCCATTGATGTTACGGCTTTGTCGTTGATGCCACAAGGAACAATATGCCCAAAATAAGAAAGGTCAGGATTGATGTTTAGGGCTAGGCCGTGCATCGTAACCCAACGGCTGGCTTTTACGCCCATGGCACAAATTTTTCTTGGATTTTGCTTTGCTTCGTCTTCTATCCACACCCCCGTTAGGCCCTCAATTCGGCCTGCTGTTATACCAAAATCAGCACAGGTTTTGATAACGGCCTCTTCCAAACGCCTCATATAGAGATGAATATCTGTAAAAAAATGGTCTAAGTCCAAAATAGGATAAACCACCAACTGCCCTGGGCCATGATAGGTGATGTCGCCACCTCTGTTTGTTTTAAAATATTGGGCTTCAATGGCCGTTAATTTCTCTTCGTCAGCCAAAAGGTTTTCGGCTTTGCCACTTCGGCCAAGGGTGTAAACGTTTGGGTGTTGGCAAAACAAAAGGTGGTTTTGAGTAATTATTCTATCGCCTTCGGCTAATTTTTGGTTATTTATTTTTTGGGCAACTGTGCTGGCCAATAACTGTTCTTGATAATCCCAAGCGGCTTGATAGTCGATGAGGCCAAGGTCTTCAAAAATTACTTTTTTGTTGGTATACACGATTTGCTGGTAGTTTGATAGAATTACTACAAATTTGACAAGATTTGGTAATTTTTCAAAATTTATCAATTCTAAATCAAATCTCCACTAATTTTGTTTCATATATCAACAAAAATATCTTCAAACCTATGCCTAATGCTTTTCTGAAAGTACCCAATCCTAAAAACGAGCCTATTTTGGCTTATGCTCCTAATACGCCCCAACGTTTGGCCTTGCAAGAAACCCTTGCCAAAATGAGTTCCGAGCCACAGGATATTCCCATGTATATTGGTAATGAGGAAGTTAGAACTCAAAACAAAGTGGCCATATCTCCCCCTCACGACCATCAATACGTCCTGGGGTATTATCACGAGGGCGATGCCAGCCATGTAAAAGCGGCAATCGATGCTGCACTTGAAGCTCGTGGGGCTTGGGCTGCCTTGGATTGGCAACAACGCTTGGCCATTTTCCTGAAAGCCGCCGACCTTTCGGCTGGTAAATATCGCTATCAACTCAATGCCGCTACGATGTTGGGGCAATCAAAAAATGCCTATCAGGCCGAAATAGACAGTGCCTGCGAGTGGATAGATTTTTTGAGATTTAATTGCCAATTTGCTACTCAAATTTATGCCCAACAGCCAGAGTCGTCAGATGGCGTGTGGAATAGCCTTGAATATCGCCCACTCGAAGGCTTCGTTTATGCCCTAACGCCTTTTAACTTTACGGCCATTGCTGGCAATTTGCCCGCCGCCCCTGCCATGATGGGCAATGTGGTGGTTTGGAAGCCCTCGCCTCAACAAATTTATTCGGCCAATGTACTGATGAAAATTTTTAAAGAGGCTGGTCTGCCCGATGGCGTTATCAACATGGTTTATGCCAACGGGCCTATGGCGGGAGATATTGTTTTTAATCATCGTGATTTTGCAGGAATCCATTTTACAGGAAGTACCCGCACTTTTCAGACTATCTGGCAAAACATTGGCAATAATATTTCTAATTATAAATCATATCCAAGAATTGTAGGCGAAACAGGCGGTAAAGATTTTGTAATAGCCCACCAATCAGCCGATGCCAAGGCTTTGGCCGTTGGCCTAGTGCGTGGGGCATTTGAATACCAAGGCCAAAAATGCTCAGCAGCTTCTAGGGCTTATATTCCCCAAAACCTTTGGGCTACAACTTGGGCTTTTATGCAAGAAATGCTCCAAGAAATAAAAATAGGAGGCACCGAAGACTTTTCAAATTTTGTAAATGCCGTGATAGACGAGCGAGCTTTTGACAAAATAACAGGCTATATTAAAAATGCCCAAACCGCCCCCAATGCCAAAGTTATTGCAGGTGGGACGTTCGACAAATCAGTAGGATATTTTATTGCCCCAACCGTTATTTTGGCAACAAATCCACACTACGAAACCATGGCCGAAGAAATTTTTGGCCCAGTGCTAACTATTTATGTTTATGAAACCGATGATTTTGAGCAAGCCCTTCAGTTGGTAGATAATACTTCGCCTTATGCCCTAACAGGAGCGGTTTTTGCCCAAGATCGTTATGCCATTGACCTAGCCACTAAGCGATTAGAAAATTCGGCGGGCAATTTTTACATTAACGACAAGCCCACAGGGGCGGTGGTTGGCCAACAACCTTTTGGCGGAGCAAGGGCATCGGGAACGAATGATAAAGCGGGGTCGTATCTAAATTTATTAAGGTGGGTGTCGCCACGTACCATCAAAGAAACATTTGTATCGCCCACGGACTATAAATATCCATTTTTAGGCTAAGAAACAACCTTTTTTTACGATTTGCGTATTATATAAAAACGTTGTACCAATTTTTAAAAAACTAAAATGAAAACTACCAAAACCCTTCTTCTTCCTTTTATGGTATGTCTGTTCTTAAACGCCTGTATTTCTGCAAGCAAAGAACCCAGTTTAGAGCCGTTATCATCTTCTCAAAAAACTGCATCAGACTTTAATGGCCAATGGAATGGCTATGTTCAAATAAAAGTTGCACAAGGATTAGACTCTATTGAAACAGGTGGGACATTTCCAC
>JAYWHL010000659.1:0-2075 GCA_043777715.1 Cytophagaceae bacterium
AACATCTGTGCCTGTGGCATTGGCCGTTAAATTAATACTTGCCCCACCTGCTACTGTACCTGTTGGGTTTTGGGTAATAGATACTGCCGTGGGCGTGGTGCAATTTCCCGAATACCCCACATCATAACTATGGTTATTTTGTCCAGGACTACCTGTTTTTAGTGTTATTTTTCCATTACTATCAGCATCAGAATCAGCCAAATCATTACCCCCTAAGTCCATAGTGGTTAATGATTTAGTACCCGATGTGGTTGGGAATTTAAGGATATAATCCGTTGCAAAGGCGATATTTAAACCAAAAATAGAAGAAGTTGTGTTTGTGCCAGTGGCAGATGAAAAAATATAATTACCATTCGCATTGGTAACTGCTGTGGCAATTACTGTTGTTGGGGCTGAGGCCAAACATAAGGTAACGGTAAGGCCACTTATTCCTAACTCATCTGGGTCTTGGATTCCATCTTTGTCGGTATCGTCCCAAACTCGATTCCCAATTTCGATTGGATTTGCCTCGCCAACGGCTTCGGTTGATGTAATTGCAAAAACTTTTTGACCACCAATATTGGCATAAGCCTTGGTTTTTCCAGTTTTCAAGTCTAAATATCTTGTTCCAAATGTTCCTATCCATTCGGGGTCGGTATATCCTGCAACCACTTCTCCTGAATTGGGCAATACAAAAACGCCTCCACTATAAAGAAATCTATGGCGAGATCCTCCAGAAACATTTGGGTCGATGAGTCCTTGTTCAAAAAACCACTTATCCGATGGGCCTGTCAATATATCATAGCTATTTCCCGGCCCAATATTACTGGTATTGGCTTGGGTTGTATATGCCCCCGTAACACCTGCGTTTTCGAGTTGCCAGCCTGTTGCCGTTCGAGCAGCCCGTACAATATAACCCAAATCATTATTTGAAATCTCTCCATATACCTTCCGATTAATCATTCCGATAATAAATGCTCCTTCATCATCAAAAGCAATGTCTGATACAACAGGTTGGAATGGGGCTGAAACAAATTGTTGATACCAACCCCATTTAATTTGATTGGTAACAATTGCCGAGTTCAAACTCCCAACTTTGAAATTAGGTGCAAATTCAAATGCTTTGCTAAAAGTTTCGGTGGTTAAATCCATTGCCAAAATAATTACATTCAAATTTGGATAAGTACCATTGATAGCGGCCACGCCTGTACTAGCATCACAAACCCCTGCAATGTAGGCCGTATTTCCGAAAATTTTAATAACAGATGGCCTAAAACGTCCATTCAAACAATTTGTGGCAGTAGTAGGAATCGTAATTGTTGTTGCACTTGTAGGTTTAGTTACAGGCAATGAAGCATAGTTTACGCCCGAAATATCAATCTTTACCAACGAGCCATTTCCCATGTTAATTACATAAATCTTTTGTCCATCATCTGTTACGTCTATTCCTCCTAGGCCCGTTAAACCAAAAGCTGTATTTTTTGTTAAGTCATCAATTCCGTCTTGTGGGGTATCATTGGCGATGGGAAACTGATTATTTACATTGATTCCTGCCACATCAGTTAGTTTCATTAGTAGCTTTTTTGAGACAAACCCATTACCAATTCTCGACCCCGAAGTACCCGAATAGTCTGCCATGTAAATAGCACTTGAACCGTCTGGAGAAGGCGGAAGGTAACCAAAAGTATTGGTTGCAGTAACAGAAGTAAAAAAAACGTGTTTGGTGGTACTTTTGTAACCTAAAGCAAAAGGAATACCAACTTCGGAAGCAAGGGCATCGTCGGTGTGCGGTACTGTGGCAGCGTTGGGAGTTGCGATGTTAGTTTTGTCGTTATACAAGTAGGAGGCCAAACCTGGCGTATTTCCACTAAATACAAACAGGGCACAGCCAAAAATAAGGGCGGGGTTTGTTCCTGCCATTTGCTCTCCAGCAGCAAACAATCCAAAATCTACATTTGAATCTCCAGTTCCCGCAAATTTGATAGAACTATTACTTAAACCAAATGCTCCATCATTATAACCACTGGGTAGCGTAAATTCAATACGGTATTTTGTACCCGAAGTAAGCCCAGTCAATGTGTATTTGCCAACATCTG
>JAYWHL010000660.1:0-5731 GCA_043777715.1 Cytophagaceae bacterium
GCGGCATAGTAAGGCTTGTCGGTATGAAGAAATACTTTTTCGGTAGGCCGCTCTCGGAGATACCCTTGAAATCGGTCATAAAATTTCTTCATCGGTTCATCGTCTGTGAGGGTAAAGGCCGTACCCAGCACAAACAATAAAAATAGATACAAAAAGTGCTTGTTTTTCATGGTTGAGTGTTGATTAAATTGTTAAAAATCAAGGAAATACATAAGAACTTATCATTTAAAAACCTTTTTGTCAATTGCTTAAAAAAAGGGTTTTGCTTAAAATTAGGAAATGAAATTCGCTTTTACTTATGAATAAGACCAAATCGCTTAAAAATCTGACGTAGCCCAACAATTAGCTCATTAGTTATTCCCAGTAGAATCAGGAAGCACGGGAACATCTGGACTACTTTCTGGATTTACAAAAAATACAGAATCAGAACCCGTGGCCGTACTATCTTTACGGCTTGGACCAGCATAACCTCCTGTATTAGAACAAGATAAATATTCTTTTGTTATTTTAAGACCAGGTTTTGGGAAAGGTCCTGGCTTGAAATCCAAGTCTTTATCAGCAAAAATCTTAGTCATATATCGTCCAAAAATTGGCAAAGCCGTTTTTGAACCTTCGCCATAAGCTCCCGTTTTGAAGTGAATACTGCGGTCGTCGCCACCAACCCAAACGCCTGTTATCAAATCTCTTGTTAAACCCATGTACCAACCATCAGAATAATTTGAGGTTGTACCCGTTTTGCCACCATATTCTGCATTTCCATTTGGAAATAAAGCTGGCCAAGACCATAAATTTTGAGACGTTCCGCCTTGTTCTTGCATACCTCCTTGGAGCATAAACCGCATCAAAAACGAAGATTCTTCTGATATAACTTGCTCTCTATCAGATTTTTGAGAAAATTCATGTAAAACATGGCCATTGGCATCTTCTATTTTCCAAACAATAATTGGTTCGGTTTTGAGTCCTCCATTTGCAAAGGGGCAATAAGCCGAAACCATCTCAAACAGCGATACATCAAACGTTCCTAAACCGATACTTGGCACGGCCTGTAGTTTACTGGTAATACCTAGTTTTTGAGCATAATATTTTACAGTATCAGCCCCTATCCTATCCGTTAATTTTACAGCACAAGAGTTTACAGACTTGGCCATGGCTTGCCTAAAGGTATAATCTCGGTACGAAAAACGCCCGTCTGCATTTTTGGGAGCCCACTGTTTTTTTTCTCCTTTTTCTTCAATTTCTATCTTAAAAGGTTCGTCTCTTACCCGTTCGCAGGGGCTTAAATTGGCTGGGCCGTCTATGGCTGCACAATATACGAATGGCTTGAAAGTAGAACCTGGTTGGCGTTTGGCTTGTTTTACGTGGTCGTACTTAAAAAATGCAAAATCCAAACCTCCCACATAAGCCTTCACATGGCCATTAAAAGGGTCGATGGTCATCATTCCTGCCTGTAGCAATTTTTTGTAGTAACGTATCGAATCTAAAGACGACATCGTTTTATACTCTCCGTCGGGGTCTTTCCACGAAAAAACCCTCATTTTGTGCGGCACATTCAGATAATACCAAACCGAGTCGGGCGTGGCTTTGTATTTTTCTTTCAGTTTTTGAACAAAGGGTAACTTCACAGCCGACGAATCTATAAAGTTCAAAATCTCTGCTCCGTCTTCATAACACCAAGGATTTTTATTAGCCCAATGGTTTTCAAATGTTCTTTGCAGCGACTTCATTCCCTCCAAAACCGCACTTTCGGCATGGCCTTGCATTCTATAATCTATGGTCGAAACTATCTTTAAACCATCAGTATATAAATTCAATTCTGTATCGTTTTCGTCTGCCCATTTTTTCAGTTGGTCGGTTATGGCTTTTTTGTAATAACCATCATATCCAGCCGATTGCTGCTCAATATTTATACTTAGTTTGATTGGAATTTTAGAAATTGAGTCGGCCACATTGGTAGAAATATAGTTGTACTTGGCCATTCGCCTCAAAACAATATTCCTTCGTTGGGTCGATTTTTCGATATGAAGCATCGGATTATAAGCCGTTGGAGCATTGACCAAGCCCACCAAAACGGCTGCCTCTTGAATATTTAAACTATCGGGCGATTTGTTGAAATAAGTACGAGAAGCCACTTTTATCCCATACGAATTACTACTATAATCCACTGTGTTTAAGTACATTAACGCAATTTCTTCTTTGGTATAAAATCGCTCTAATTGTATGGCCGTGAGCCATTCTTTGAGCTTATAAACAATTTTACTAACCAACGGAATATAACCCAACACACCTGTTTTGAGAAAGCCTTTTTTAATTCTAGTCTTAAATAAATTTTTAGCCGTTTGTTGGGTCAATGTCGAGCCACCGCCTCTTTCGCCACCATTTTTAATAAGGCCAACCGCCACGCCCAAAAGTGCTTTATAGTCTATGCCCGAATGTTCATAAAAACGGGCGTCTTCTGTGGCAATAAGGGCATTTACCAAATTGGGAGACAAATCCTTAAACTCTTTTACGGGAGTACGATTTTCGGTAAAAAACTTAGACATCAATGTTACTCCATCAGAATAATAAATTTCGGAAGCCTGCGATAACTTTGGATTCTGTAATTCTGATACACTCGGCATTTGCCCTGTGAGATACAGGAAATTGGTTTGTAAACAAAAAATAAAAAAACAGAAACTCACGGCTGTCCAAAAGAAAATCTTCCAGCTTTTAGATACTAGTTTGTAATATCGGGAATCTCTATCCACCCTACTTTCATATTGTTGGCTAATTTTATTTTTGAAATTATTAAGGTTTTGAGAAAACCTTTCGATTTTTTCTTCGCCAAAAATTTTAATCATCAACCACCCAATTGTATTAGAAATCAAAGCCCATAATTTATCAACCAATGCTTTTACCAAGCCAGTGATTGTACCAAACATCATTTTAATTTTTTGAACAATATCTTGCATTTTTCTTTAATTTTTGCTCGTTTTAATTTACTTCTTTTCTCATGGCCAACTCTAAATACTACTCTAATTGTCTGATTATCAATATTATTCCCAAACTATCAAACCTTGTATCTTCAATTCTTCGTATATTCTGTGAATAGGCAAACCCATTACCGTAAAATATGAACCTTCTATTTTAGGAATACCCACCATGCCAATAAAATCCTGAACGCCATAACTCCCTGCTTTGTCAAAAGGCTTATAAACCTGGATATAATGGTCTATTTCTTGGTCTGATAATTCATTAAAATACACTTTTGCAATATCAGAAAAAGCAATTTTAGATGCTTTTTGCAACAAGCAAACCCCTGTGATTACCTCATGTACTTGCCCCGACAATAATTTGAGCATAGATTTTGCTTCGTTGTGGTTTTGAGGTTTGTTCAAAATCTGACCATTTATAACCACCACGGTATCTGCTGTGAGTATGATTTGATTTTCTTGGATTTCGTCTAAAAAAGCCTCCGCTTTTTTATTGGCAAGATACGCTGCCACCTCGTTTACAGGCATTGTTTCCGAAAAATCTTCGTTGGTTGGTTTTACTTTTACCACAAATTCAAACCCTGCATCGGTTAAAATCTGTTTCCTTCTTGGCGAATTTGAAGCCAAAATCAAATCCTTTTTGATTTTCATCATTCTAATTTAATACGTTTTGTTCTAAAGAAACCTTATTTTTGGTAAAAATACTCAATATTAATGCCCATGAATATATTTTATCGTTTTTTAATATCATTTACACTTATAGCAGTTGGTAGTTTTAGGATTTTTGCCCAGCCAACCCAAAGCCCTGTAAATACCGCCAGAGACAGCATAAGATATACAAAGCTAAAAACTGCCATGAGTAAATCTAAAGTGGGACGAGAACTCTATGGTTTTTTGTTTCAAGATGTTTATAATCAAGGCAATAGCCAAGAAGTAAGTCAAATCGAACAGAACCCTTTTGCCGAACATCAGGGCAAGGTAATTCGCAAAATATACCTTAAAAAACTGAAAGTATTTGGCGAAAGTATTTACGATACCACCAAAAAAGCAAGTAATTGGACAGATAAAGCCCTTAATAAACTACATAAAGATACACAGGAACAAGTAATTAAAAATTCGTTTTTGCTCTTTGAAGAAGGCGACGTAATCAATGCCCAATTGATTTGGGACAATGAACGATTGTTGCGGAGTACGTCTATTTTTCATGATGCCCGAATATTAGTACTTCCCGATGCCACCTTTCCAAACCAAGTAGATGTACTAGTGCTTACGCAAGATGTTTGGTCGCTGGAGCCGTTGATAGATGCGGGCGGCGTAGATAATTTTATGCTCGGACTCGCCCAAAGAAATGTACGGGGCTTGGGACATAGTTGGAGCAATAGTTTTTTTTACAACAAAAACCAAAGCCCAAAATGGGAATTTCAGAGCAAATACATTATTCCATACATCAAAAAAACTTACATCGTTTCAGAAGCTAACCTTGCTTATTTCAGAGACTTCAAACAACTATCCATCAAGGCTTCAAGGCAGTTTATAACACCCAATACCAAATGGGCTGGGTCGGGCGAACTCTCTCGAAATCAAACCAAAAACTATGTATATTATCAAAATACAGATAGTGTTATTTCCTTTCCGCTTAATTATAATTTTGCCCAAATGTGGGTTGGTAGGGCGTTTAAGTTAAAACTTGGCTCGGCTGAACTCCAAGAACGTTCGAGGCTGATTTTGGCTTTCAAAACAGATACCTATCATTTTACAAATCGCCCCCAAGTTACCCAAGACACCAACCGACTATACTCTAACCGAAGCGATTATTTATGCAGTATTGGCTTTACGAATAGAAAATACAAACGAGATTTATTGATTTATGGCTACGGCCGCACCGAAGACGTTCCGATTGGGTATTTGGCATCAGCAACGTTTGGTTTTGAAAATACCGAATTTGGCCGCCGACCGTACCTAGGTTTTAAATTAGCACAAGGCAGTTACCTCAAAAACAACAAAGGATATTTATATAATTTAATCAGTATTGGGGGATATAGAAGAAACAGCACCATCGAACAAGGAATTGTAAGCATAGAAAGCAATTATTTTAGCCCACTTTTGAAGTGGAGGCGTTCGTCTATCAGGCATTTTGCAACATTACGATACACCGAGGGCATCAATCGCTTTGATTACGAATATGTTAGTATTTCTAACGATGGCATCAGGGGTTTGAACAGTAGTTTGCTTAGGGGTACTCAAAAATTAACATTGGGCTTAGAAACCGTCTGTTTTTCTCCAATTAGTTTGGTTGGTTTCAGAATGGCGTTTTATGGTTTTGCCGATTTGGGCATCATCAAATCTAGCGGAAACAATACGATAAATAATAAGTTATATCAAGGCTACGGGCTTGGCGTGAGGCTAAGAAACGAAAACTTAACCTTTAATACGGTTTCTATCAGAATAGGATTTTATCCATCTATTCCAAATGCTTCATCAATGTTGGGTACGGACATTGGTGGCGAACAAGTTTTGAGATTAAAAGATTTCACTATTTCAGAACCGCAAGTAATTCCGTTTAGGTAAAAAATATCGTTATTTCGTTCTCACTCAAATCAATCTAAAATTGAATATAAAATTAAAATGTTAATAATCAGATGATTATAAAATAAATTAGAAAATAAAATTAAATACATTTGTATTTAATGTATAAACACGTAATTTTGTAACATTAAAATAAAACATGGCTTTAGAACAAGAAATAAAACAGAAGAAGTTTG
>JAYWHL010000661.1:0-16250 GCA_043777715.1 Cytophagaceae bacterium
GGAGATGAAGCGGAATTAGTGTTAAAAGATGGGGTTTATAAACATTATAAAGAAACAAAGGTAAATTTATTGTTCGGAATTTCTGAATTTGAATCGCTCATCATTTTAATTTAAGGTCTAAAAATTCTAAGATTTCTTTAAATAGTATTATTCTCGTTTTTTTTAAGTGATTTTGATGCTTTTTTTATAGTAAATCTGTTATTCTTGGCTTAGAAATAATATTTTTGTAACCAAGTATTCTTAGAACCTGTTTAAACTTATTTCTTTCTGCTCAAAATGGTTCTTTTTCGCCCATACTTTAGATTTTTTATCGTCCGTAGCGTTGCTACGCACGTTCCACTTCGGCTCAAAAAATCTGCGTATGAACAAAAAATAACTCATTTTAGCCTTGAAACCAAAAGTTCAAACAGGTTCTTAATCAAAAATGTAGTTTTGTGAAAAGCCATTTAAACCACAGAAAATTTTGAGAATTTCTGATTTAACAAATATTATTTTTTGATTAGCTCAGTTCTCGCAATAAACAAAGTATTTATGAAAAAAATTGCTGTATTTACATCAGGAGGAGATGCCCCAGGAATGAACGCCTGTATCAGGGCAGTTGTTAGAGGAGCTATGTATCACGGAGTCGAGGTTTATGGAATAAGAAGAGGATACAACGGCTTGATAGCTGGAGATATTTTTCAGATGGACTCGAAATCTGTTAGTAATATTATTCAAAGAGGAGGAACGGTTTTGAAGTCGGCTAGAAGTAAAGATTTTTTTACAAAAGAGGGTCGCAAGAAAGGCTACGATAAATTGATTGAATTTGGGATAGAGGGCATTGTGGCCATAGGGGGCAATGGTACTTTTACGGGTGCAGAGATTTTTTATAACGAATTTGGCATTCCAACGGTTGGCGCCCCAGGCACAATCGATAACGATTTATATGGAACAGATTTTACAATTGGGTATGACACAGCAGTAAACACCGCTTTGGAGGCCATTGATAAAATACGAGACACTGCCGATTCGCACGATAGGGTATTTTTTATAGAAGTAATGGGTAGGGATTCGGGCTACATTGCCATTGATTGTGGCATAGCTGGCGGGGCAGAGTTTGTGATGGTTCCAGAGGTACTAACCCCCGTTGAAAAAGTGGTAGAAACCTTAAACACGGGTTGGAGTCGCTCAAAGTCATCATCAATTGTGGTTGTAGCCGAAGGCGACGAAGAAGGCCACGCCAGCGAGGTTGGCGAAAAAATTAAAGCCGTTATGCCTCAACTAGACATTCGGGTTACCACGCTTGGCCATATTCAACGTGGAGGTAATCCAACTGCCGCCGATAGGATTTTGGCAAGCCGTTTAGGGCTTGGAGCTTTGGAGGGCTTACTCGATGGTCGTAAAAACGTAATGGCGGGTATTGTGGATAACAAATTGGTTTACACGCCCTTTCATGATACCATCACTAAGAAAAAAGAAATTTCTCCTGATTTATTCAGAATGGTAGAAATTTTAAGTACCTAATTATCAGTAATTAGTTGTATGAAATTAGCTTGCAATAATAATTTCATAATTATATAGATATTAAGTATTTAGCTTGCCCCTTATTGCATATAGCCTGAGAGCTGGACAATTTACAAAATATAGCATAACACAGAGATTGGTCTAAGAATATTGCTTTCGCAAAGGTGGTTGGTGAGCCACCAACTACGGAAAAAGACATCCTAAGTACCTAATTATCAATTTATTAAACATACCCAGCCAATTTATACATCACAAAGCCAATCCATTCTTTCAGAATCCATTTGGTTCTTTGAAGATTATCTTCTTTGGGTACGATAATTTTGTCGAATGTAAATTCCCTTGGTTCAGATTTTATATCTGCCACCAAGGGAATTGTTTTGATGCCTTGTTTTTCAAAACAGGCAGTTGCCCTGCGTAAATGAAAAGCCGAAGTACAAAGTAAAACTTCTTGATTTGGATAATTTTTCTTTAAAATTTCAGCGGAATTTCTAGCGTTTTCATAAGTGTTTTTAGACGTACGTTCCCAAATAATATCTTCTTTTTTTACACCTAAATTTTCCAAAATCTCCATCGTACTTTGTCCTTCTTTCAAAAAATCTCCTCTGATTCCCGTAATAATCACTTCGCCGCCACTAATCAAAATCTTTTTTACTAAGCCTTTTTTGTAAAGCAAGGCTGGTTGAACAAACCTGTCGGCAGATTCAGAAGCGTGAAATTCGCCATTTTCAGAGATTCGTGCCATTCCTCCCGTTAAAACCACTACAATCGGATAAGTTTGGGTAGGTTGTGGCGTTTTAATTTCCCATACCCTTATTACTTCATGTACTAAAAAGCCATTGCCGCCCAAAAATAAAATACTGATTGCTAAAATTCCAGCTATTTTCTTTCTTTTTAATTTTTTAGAATAAATGGCATAAACCATTAGCACAAAAGCCATTGGTAACGGCATGAATACATAAAATAAAATTTTTGAAAGTAAGAAAAACATTATTTGGAGAAGTTAGAGGTTAAAATTACCATTCGATTAACGTATTTTTGAACATTAAACTTAGCAATATGAAAAACTACATTACTATCATTTTTACGATTTGCCTTTTGGTTAGCTCAAAACTGATGGCTCAATCTGGACACAAAATTGAGTTCAAAATTACGAATGTCAAAGAAAAACAATTTTTATTAGGGCATTATTTTGGTGCAGACTCACAGATTTTGAAAGACACAGCCAAACTGAATACCGATGGTTTCTATGAGTTTTCGGGCAAAAATACGCTCCCAACTGGGCAATACATCATAACTTTTGGAAAAGATAAAGCCATAGAATTGATAATTACTGAAAAAGAACAGGCATTTAGGCTCGAAACCGACACCTTGAGTTTTGTTAATAACATGAAAATATTAGGTTCGGACGAAAACACGGCTTACTATTTTTATCTAAAAGAAATGAACAAATTTTTGGAGGAAGTACAGATTATAAACCTTGAAGCCCAATTTAAAAAAGAGCAAGTTTCAAAACTAAAATTACAAGGCATTTATAAAAATATTGACCAATTTAAGAGAAAATTTGTAAAAGATAATGCCAAATTGTTTACCTCAAAAATGATAAAA
This sequence comes from Cytophagaceae bacterium, assembly GCA_043777715.1. Lineage (GTDB taxonomy): Bacteria > Bacteroidota > Bacteroidia > Cytophagales > Spirosomataceae > JAYWHL01. The sequence continues at coordinate 3,109 of JAYWHL010000661.1, forward strand.
GTAAGTTTAGAACCCCTTGTTCCAGAGCTAGTTAGGGTTTCATTGAAAGGCAAAAAAGATTCACTCAGCCAGCTTTTGTATTATTACAAAAATCATTTTATGGATGGTGTAGATTTTACAGAAAAAGGACTGGTATTTACAAAAAGCCTTTTACCAAAAATGACTCGCTACATGAACGAATTGACCTATCAGACTGCGGATTCCTTGATAAAATCGGCAGAAAATCTTGTTCAATTGGCTAAAAATAATCAAGACATTCAGAAATATTTTATCTATAAACTAGCGAGTATTTATGAGCGTTCAAAAATTATTGGGGGCGAAAACGTTTTTGTTCATATTGGTCGCAAATATTACCAAGGCCAGCCTCAGCTTTGGGATTCGACCACGGTTAAGAAAATTATTGGGCAAATTGATATTTTAGAACCTTTATTGGTCGGAAAAATTTTTCCAAACCTTGCCCTTGCTGATACTTTGGGTAAATTGGTAAATACCAATGAGATGAAAGCAAAATATACGTTTCAGATTTTTTATGACCCAGATTGTAGTCATTGCAAGAAATCGGCCCCAGAACTTACTAAAATATATCCAAGTCTAAAGAAAAGGGGCGTGGAGTACGTTTGGGTTTGTGTAGTAAGAAACCCTTATTTTTGGCGAAAATTTATTCGGGATTATCATTTAGAAGCCATGCCCAATTTGATTGACATTCACCTTGACCCCATTACAAAGGAGGAAAGTAATTTGGTTGATTTTCAAAAACTTGATTTGTATGCAACCCCCGTGATTTATGTATTAGACCAAAACAAAAAAATATTAGCCAAACGCCTTTCTGTCAATGAATTAGGGGCTTTTATTGATTTTGTAGAAAAGAAAAAGTAAACAAAATTTAACCCTCAATATGATTAACCAAAACATTTTACAATACGAATCAAAAGTATGGGCGACAGCCGATTTGCTCATTGGAGCAGGAATAAAACAAAGTGATTTCCCTAAATTTATGATGCCCTTTTTCGCTTTAATATTGGTAGAAAGCCGTGTATTGAAATCAATTAAAGAAGTAAAAGAAGAACAAAAAGGCTTTGATAAAGATGATATTTTAGAAGAAATCAAAGGTATGGGCATCGGGTACAATACTTTCATTATTGAGCAAGATAAAACCCTCAAAAATATTTGCCTCAATGATAAAACTTTTGATTTAGACTTTAATGCCTATCTCAAAGGTTTTGATGATGAAACCCAAGTGCTTTTAGGAATTGATAAAACCTCTAACGATGTTAAATACCTTGATTTAACCACTTTGGCAGGGCAATTAAAAGGTAAAACAATTCTTTACAGTTTCGTGAAAAAATGGGCTGAAATTGATTTGACAGGCTTTTCTAACTCCGAAATCACTACGCTCGAAGAACACATCAAACGCAAATGGGCGGATATTTCTGCCGATACCGCAGGAGAACAGTTTACCCCAGATGATGTTATTTTCTTGATGGCGGATATTATTTCCAGTATGATTAAACCTAAAAAACAGGAAATCTTAAAAATATATGACCCTACTTGTGGCGGGGGAAACTTGCTTTTTGGAGTAGAAGACCGCTTGAAAGAATCTCATCCTGACGTTTTTACGCAAACTTATGGACAAGATTGGAGCGATGCTTTGTACGCCTTAGCTAAAATTGAAAGCCGTTTTCGGGCAGATTCTTACATTACTTATGGTAATACTTTGGTAGATGATAAACACCATGACCTCGAAGCCAATATTGTAGTAGCAAATCCGCCTTATGGGGTTGATTGGAAGGGTTATCAAAAGGATATTGAAAAGGATAAATCTGACCCAAAACGATTTCATTATCTCCCTTCTGTGTCGGACGGGCAATTGTTGTTTATGCAACATTTAGTCTCTAAAATGAGTACAGACGGTATCAGTATGGGCATTGTGGTTCATAATGGTTCTTCGTTGTTTAGTGGTGATGCAGGTTCGGGCGAAAGTAATATCCGTAAATGGCTTTTTGACCAAGATACTGTAGAAGCTATCGTGCAACTGCCTACTGATGAGTTTTTTAACACGGGGATTTATACCTATCTCTGGATTTTGAACCATCATAAACCTGCCCAACGTAAAGACAAAGTGATGTTGGTAAATGCCAGTGAAAAGTTTAAACCTTTGAAAAAAAGTAAAGGTTCTAAACGTAAAGAAGTGGCAGAAGAAAACCGTTTGGAGATTGTGGAAACGCTCTTGAAATTTAAGGATACAGACTTCGCCAAAGTCTATGATAAATCGTTTTTCTACTTCAATAAACAAGCCATTATGCTGACGAATGTTGATGAAGATGGAAAGTCATTGGAAGATATTTTGCCCGTAAAAAAAGGCAAGGAAGGCGAAGAAATCAGAGCGAAATCAATATCATTAACGCCCACAAAGATTACGCAAGTAATTGATAATGAAACGATTGAAATAAACGATTTTGAGATAACAACTTTTGATTCGTCTAAATATAAATCACTTTTAGATTATTACGAAAAGGGCGTAAACCTGACCGTACAAAGTTTGGACTACAAACAAAACTTGACCGTAACAACTGCCGAGGCTACTTATTATTATGATACTGATAAAGAAACTATTTCAAAGACCTTGATTTCGGAAACAAAAAGGGTTTCGATGGTCAATGAAAAATTGCCCGAATATAAAACCTCTGCCCTTACATCTCCAACAACCATTAATGAGTTGGGTTGTGGTAAAATCGTTATCAAATCTTCTTATAAAAAGGCAAGCAAAACAAAAACCGAAATGATTGAAATTTCGGTGGATTTGATGCCTGACTACCAAAAGGATTATGAGATTATTCCGTATCATCCTGACCCTCAGAAAAATCAAAGACAAATTGATGATTTCATGGCTCATTACGTGAGTAAACCCTTCATATATCTCGACAATACCGTGGGCGTTGAAATTAACTTCAATAAGGTGTTCTATAAGCCCGAAACTTTACGCCCAATCACGCTGATTATGAGTGAGTTAGAGGTTTTAGAAAATGAATTGGCGAACCTTGAAAACGAATTGTCTTTATGATGCGAATTGTTCACACACTGTGTGGACAATTCACTTGGAACAATAAATAATCAAAAGATGACTCAATTAGAACCTGTCTTGTTTAAAGCCATAAGGGAAATAGTGCTAAATGCCAAAAAACTTGCCTACCGTTCAAGCAATGCCATATTGCTGAATATGTACTGGGAAGTGGGGCAACTCATTGTTGAAGACGAGCAACAAGGCAATAGCAAAGCCACCTATGGCAAAGCTACCCTCAAAAACTTATCAAAACACCTTACGCTTGAATTTGGAGCTGGATTTGATGAACGCAACCTACGAAACATGAGGGCTTTTTATCAGGCTTTTCCAATTTGGAACGCAGTGCGTACCGAATTGAGTTGGACACACTACCGACTTATCAGTAAAGTAACCCAAACTCAAAGGCTACAATATATCCAACTTGCCATTGAGGGAAATTGGGACACCCGAACCCTGCAAAGAAATATCCAAAGCCAATATGTTGGTAGATTGCTGGTAACTGAAACAAGTGCTGTACCTGAACCAAAAAATATCATCAAAGACCCGTATATCTTGGAGTTCTTGGGAATGCCAAGCGATAGTAAATTGACAGAAAAAAAATTAGAAACGGCTCTTATCAACCATCTACAACAGTTTCTGATGGAATTGGGCAAGGGGTTTGCTTTTGTGGCTCGCCAGCAACGCATCGTAACCGATACCTCCGATTTTTATATTGATTTGGTGTTTTACAATTTTTACCTCAAATGCTTTGTATTGATTGACCTCAAAACCGATGAACTCTCACACGCAGATATTGGGCAGATAGATATGTATGTGCGGATGTATGACGATTTGAAAAAATGCGAAGACGATAACCCAACCATTGGCATTATACTTTGCACCGAAAAAGATGATACCATAGTGAAATACAGCGTGTTAGCCGAAAACGAAAACCTATTTGCCAGTAAGTACCGCCTATATTTACCCAAAGAAGAAGAACTAAAACAATTGATAGAACAAGACCGTGTTATCTTTGAATTGAACAACCCAACCCCATGAAACTAACAAAATCATCTTTGTAACTGAAATTATGATTAAAATAGATAACGAAATACAACAAAAAATATATGATTTGTATGATGAATGTATCAGTTCATTAGTGCCATTTCATCGTAAATTAGATTTGTTTATTGTGCCTGATACCCTTGCAGAAAGAATAAAACAGGTAACTGAGATAGATGTTTCGGGTCATTGGGTTTGTTTGGATAATTATGGCATAGAACATACACTTGAACATCACGGGAAACCTGTTTCGGAGGGAAAAAGAGGACAAGAGGCTGTGGTGAAAGAAGACTTTATTACGATGTTAGAGGTGTTTTTATTTCCTGATGAAATACGCTCAACTGGAATGACTAATAAATCTCAAAAACCATCTATACAATTTGTTAAAAAGATTGAAGATAAAATATTTGTGGTGAAAGAAGTGAGAACCATCACAAGCCAAAAGAAGAATAAGGTGAGCCGTTTGGTATTTCATACCATGTACAAAGTAAAAGCCGACAATCGAACCGCCGATGCGGAGGACTTGACGGCTTTAAAAACCTACGATACATGAGGTACGAAACCTTCCTTATCACTACGTCCGAAACGATTAGGTAATACAAATTTACACTTTTTTTGAATACAAACAACAACCCCATGAAACTAACAAAATACCAAAACTATAAAAATACCAACATTCATTGGCTTGGCGATATTCCTCAACATTGGGATATTTTACCAATGAAAAATCTGGTAAAACAAATAATTGATACAGAACATAAAACAGTTCCATTTGTCGAGGATGGAGAGCATTTAGTAGCAAGAACAACGAATATTAAGGAAGGAAAATTAACCTACAATAAAGCTAAATATACAGATTATAATGGATATTTAGAATGGACAAGAAGAGCAAAACCAGAAGAAGGAGACATATTATTTACGAGAGAAGCACCAGCAGGAGAAGCCTGTGTTATTCCTAAAAACTCTAAATTATGTCTTGGGCAAAGAGTCGTACTCATAAAAGTTTATCCCCAAAGAATAAATACTAATTTCTGTATCTATTCTATTTACGGTGGCTTGACTGAAAATAATATCAAAATGTTGTCGGTTGGTTCTACTGTGTTTCATTTCAATATGTCTGATATTAGAAGTTTACAAATACTTCTTCCCCCTCTCTCCGAACAAACCGCCATTGCCAATTATTTAGACCAAAAGACGGCTCAAATTGATAAAAAGGTAGAATTATTAACTCAGAAAATTGAGAAATATAAAGAGTTAAAAAAATCGTTGATTAACCAAACCGTTTGCCGAGGACTCCCCTCTCAGCATGGAGAGGGGCTGGGGGTGAGGTTAAAACCTTCGGGTATTGATTGGATTGGAGATATTCCTAAGCATTGGGAGGTGAAGAGGGTGAAAGAAATGTTTGAAGTAGGGAGAGGTAGAGCAATTAGTCAAAATGAGTTAATTGAAGATGGAAAATACCCAGTTTTTTCTTCTCAAACCGAGAATTATGGTTGTTTAGGCTACATAAATACTTATGATTTTGACGCAAATCTATTAACATGGACAACTGATGGAGTAAATGCTGGAACTGTTTTCATAAGGTCTGGAAAATTTAACTGCACAAATATTTGCGGAACATTATAACCAAATTCTAAAAAAATATATTTGGAGTTTATGAAATATGCAGTACAAGAAAGTACGAAGCATAATAAGAGAATAGATACGAATGGTGCGAAAATTATGAGTAATGAAATGAAAATAATTTTTATAGTTTTTCCCCCCTTAAAAGAACAAACCGCCATTGCCCAATATTTAGACGAAAAGACGAATAAAATTGACCAAATAACTACCAATCTGAGCCAACAAATTGAGGCTTTGAAGGAATTACGCAAAACCTTAATCAATGAAGTGGTAACTGGAAAAGTACGGGTGTAGGGTAAGCGGGTAAGCGTGGCACGGTTCAAAACCGTGCCACGCTTAGTGTATCAAAAGTCAATTTCGATAACACTGTTTTCGATTTCCGAGACACTGTCTCGGAAATTGCAAATGCCTTATTTTTAGTAATTTATTTCAAAAATATAGCTAAACTAACAAATGGAAAAACAAGTACAGCGAGATTATCTACTCAAATTTTTCCAAGACCACTTGGGATATAAAAAAGTAACTGCCAATACGGTTTCACCCCTTAGCCTTATCATTGAAGAAGATTTGGAGGAATTTATCAGCCAATCACCCATCAATAAAGATGCCTATCAACGGCTCTTGCGAGATAAATTCAACCGTAACCCCAAAGCGTTGTTGGCTTCACTGATAGATTTTCTGTACGAGCGTATCAGAATGAGCCAAAACATGGCGTTATTTCTCAACACCAAATCTCTCACTTTTGAAGGCGAAAACCTCCAACTGTTTTTCCCGAGCGGTAGTGCTTTGAGTGGAGACGAATTGTTTGAAGCCAATATTTTTTCGATAGTCGAAGAACTCTCTCACAACGTCAAGCACGAAGGCGAAAAACTCTTCGGAATCCGTCCAGATTTTGCCATTTTTGTCAATGGTTTTTATCTTGGTTATGGCGAATTGAAGTCCGTCAGTTCAGGACAAACAGCCGAAAAACAAGGCAGAGACAAAATAGCGATGGATTATTACGAAGCCAGTAAGCAATACATACGCACCAAAGAAAACAACGATACTTCCGAAAAGATACGTAAAGAAGTATTGCGAATTTTTGAGAAAAGTATTCACCTCGTAACCACCGATTTGTGGGAAACCTACGTGATGCGGAACATTGCAGGAACGTTGGACGACATCAAAGGCGGAGCAAACGAGCAAGTTTACAAAGAGACTTTTCATAAACTATGTAAAAAATATCCTCTACGCCAAGACGTAGGCGAATATATAGACCAAAAACAACGATTTGAGGAAGTAGCCACGGCTCTTTATTCCAAAAAAATGATTGAGCAAGAAATTATTTACTACAATTTCTTGGAGCGTGAATTAGAAAAAAATACCAAAAGTAAGAAAAAAGTTTATCACCACAACGACGGTAAACTGATAAGCCCACGTCCGAAACAAAAATTTGGCGTGGACAAAGTCATGGAGCGAGTGATGGAGTTTATCGAACACGAAAACGAACCAGATTATTTACTCAATAAACTAAAAGCACAATTAAAACACCTTTCCGAACAACAACGTAACGAGCTGATAGCCAAAAGAATGCAGTATAAAAACAACAAATCGGTCAATTCGCTTTTGTTGCAATATGCGGCAGGTTTTGGTAAGTCCAACATTATCGGTTGGGCAGCTCTGCAACTCAAAGACTTGATGAAAGATGGGCGTTATATTTTTGATAAAATCATGTTAGTTACTGACCGTATTCAACTCCGTGACCAGTTGGATTCAAAAATGATGAACATGAATATTACCAAAAGTGCCTACGTGGAAGCCTACAACAAAGAAACCTTTTTGAATGCTCTGAAAGGCGATACCCGTGTGGTGATTGTGAATATTCAGAAATTTGGCAATCAGATTCAAGAAATATTGGGCGGTGAAACCACCAAAGCCCTTGCCAATCAGCGAGTAGTGTTTTTGATTGATGAAATCCACCGTTCAAACGAAGGCTCACAAAACGAAGAAATGACCAACCTTTTTGATGACCTTGCCGACAGTTTGAGTGGAGATACGGAGGTAAAAAATAAAAAGAAAAATCTCATCATTGGGCTAACCGCCACACCGTCCGAACAGACTTTGGCACGCTATGGCGAGTATAACGGCTACAAAGACATTGCAAAAATTTGGATTCCGTTTGATGCCTATACCATGCAAGAAGCCATAGACGATGGTTTTATTCTGAACCCATTAGACGGACTTGTACCCGTACCAGCCACAATGTATTTTGAAGTACCGAACCCTAATAATGCAAGTGATTATAGATTCAGAAAAAAATCAGTTTACGACAACCCAGAACGGAGAGAAGCCATTGCCAAATTTATTGTAGAACGCTTAGTAACAAGCACTTATACCACTATAAGAGGTACAGGAAAAGCCATGCTTGCGGTTACGTCCATTGATAATGCTATTGCTTACAAAGAGTTAATTGAGCGAGAATATCTATTATTTATTGCTAAAAAGAAGGAGTATGAGCGTTTTAAAGATGCTCCCATTTACATCATTTTTAGTGATAGTCAAGGTCATGCGAGTTGCAAGAGTTACAACAAACAAAAATCAGAAGAAACTGTAATTCAAAATTTTGCTTTGGCAAAAAATGGAATCATCATCGTAGTAGAAAAACTACAAACAGGTTTTGATGAACCCAAATTGCATACGCTGTTTTTGGATAAAGAAATACAAGGAATCAACGCCATTCAAACGATTTCGAGAGTTAATAGAAAAATCAAAAATAAAGGAGATTGCAAGATTATTGATTTCTCGTATCAGAATATCAATGTTCAAAACATTAGAGATGCCTTTGCTCATTTTAGTAATGTAGTCGTAACGGATTTTGACCCATTACATACGGAAGATAACTTGAAAACTCGACACAAAGAATTGCGAGAACACCCAGTTTTTAAAGATAGTTGGGCAGAATTTCAGAAGTATTTTGCTAGACCAGAAATTCAAACAGATGCTTGGTTGAGGGTAGAAGCTAATTTTGGTAATTATATTCGTACCAATCCAGATGAAGCCAAAATGCTGAAAGGGAGGTATAATAAATATTTCTTTTGGTTAAATCAGATACAATACGTCTTGGATTATGACCCCAAGCTGTCAGAAGAGGCATTTTTAGAATATTGGAGAAGGTTTAATAACGTTTATAATAGTATGGTAACGGGTAATACTTTTGATGATGTTTGGGTGTTTTTTGATAATCAGATAGGCATAACCGCACCCAATGAAGAGGCAGGCTTACCAGAGCCAGAACCACCTACGGGAGGTGGCGAAGGCGGAACGGGATATGCTTATGACATTATGCGAGTGATTGCGAGAAAGAATTTGGAAGAAGCACAACGAGCCGAATTAATTGCCGAGTTTGAAGGTAAGATAAAGCAGTTATTTGATTATATTCCAACCCACCGAGACGGCAAACGATTGGAAGCCAAAATAAACGCCAAAAACTCAAACCAAGAAGAGATTTATCATTCTTTTAAAATCATTTACAATGACTTTGTTAGACGGAACAAAGCAATGTTAGGCGTATTTTTTATCAAAGAAATGGCTGATAATATGAATAAACTTTGTGATGATTTTGAGCGAAGTATATAAAGAAATCTTTGAAAGGAATTCTTTTATCCTCCCTTGGCATGGCGTAATAAAAAAGCCTTTGAAAAATCAAAGGCTTTTTTGTGGAGAATATCGGATTCGAACCGATGACCTCTTGCATGCCATGCAAGCGCTCTAACCAACTGAGCTAATCCCCCTTATTTTTACAAATATAGGTAATGAAGGCAGGAAAGGCAAACTTTTTCTTAAAAAGGTCGCATAATTTTAACAAAGGCTTTGAGCCAATAGTCGGTATAGAGGTTGTCTTCTCTAACACCTTTACTGCTAGAAGCATGAATAAAAAGAAGTTCATTTTTGCTAACTTCCGAGATTATCCCTGCGTGATTAATAGGCGAAGGTGCTGATTTTTTGGAAGTTATAAAAAAAATCAAATCGCCAACTACGGCTTCTTTGATGGCAATTTCTTTGCCTGTTTCGGCTTGTTGCCACGAAATTCGAGGCATTTTTATACCGAGTGGTTGATAACTCTGAAAAATTAATCCCGAACAATCAATTCCTGACGACGAATTTCCACCATTACGATAAGGTGTTCCAATAAAACCACGGGCAATTGATACAGCCTGATTTCCAACTTTATTCCCTCTCTTTTTTTTGAATAGGGTACAAGCATTTATCAAAAATACGATGCCCATCAAGAAAGTAAAACGCAGTAATTTTTTGTAAATACTCATCTTAAAACTTTAATGTTAAGGCAATTCTTTTTCTTTGAATATCTACTTCCACGACCTTCAATCTTAATTGTTGCTGTAATTTTACTACCTGATTAGGGTCTGCAATATACCGATTAGCCATCTGAGACACGTGTAGCAAGCCATCTTGTTTAACGCCAACATCTACAAAACACCCAAAAGCCGTAATATTGGTTACGATTCCATTCAGTTCCATGCCTTCTTTTAGGTCTTCGATGGTACGAATGTTGGGGTCGAACTCAAAAACCTTGATACTTTCTCTTGGGTCTCGGCTTGGTTTTTCTAGTTCGGACAATATATCTTTCAGCGTGGGTAGCCCTACCTCTTTGTTCACATAATTGGTTAGATTTATCCCTTTTCGTATCGTGCTTTCTTTTAAAAGTTGCGTTAAATTTGTACCTAAATCTTTGGCCATTTTTTCTATCAATCCATATCTTTCGGGGTGTACCGCCGAATTATCCAAGGGGTTTGTACCATTCGCAATTCTCAAAAACCCAGCCGATTGTTCAAAGGCTTTTTCTCCCAATCTTGGTACTTTTCTGAGTTGTTCTCTATTTTTGAAATCGCCATTTTCTTTTCTATAATTCACAATGTTTTGGGCGATACTTGCCGAAAGCCCTGAAACATAGCTCAATAAGTGTTTAGAGGCCGTATTCAAATCTACGCCTACATTGTTTACACAGCTTTCAACCACGGCATCTAGGCTATTTTTGAGCATTTTTTGCTCCACATCGTGCTGATATTGTCCAACGCCAATACTCTTTGGGTCTATTTTTACGAGTTCGGCAAGTGGGTCCATCAGCCTTCTTCCAATCGAAACCGACCCACGTACGGTTATGTCTTTATCTGGAAATTCTTCTCTAGCAATTTCTGATGCTGAATAAATTGAAGCCCCTTGTTCAGAAACCATGAAGATTTCTAAATTTCGAGTAAACTGAATTTTTCTGACCAAATCTTCGCTTTCTCGCCCAGCTGTACCGTTGCCAATGGCGATGGCTTCAATCTTAAATTTTTCTACTAAATGTTTCAGGGTTTCAATGGCTTTTTGTTGTTCGTTTTGTCCATTATGAGGGTAAATCACCGTGTCGTTTATCAAGTTTCCTTGGTTGTCCAAACAAACCACCTTGCAGCCCGTTCTAAAACCTGGGTCTATGGCCAAAACGGTTTTGCGGCCAAGTGGGGCGGACAATAACAGTTGTCGGAGGTTTTGAGAAAATATCTTAATGGCCTCTATATCAGCTTTTTCTTTGGATAAATTATCAAATTCGGTTTCAATACTTGGTTTTATCAAGCGTTTATACGAGTCTGTTATGGCAATTTCTACTTGTTTTTTGGCTTCGGGCAAACCCTTTAAAAATAACCTATCCAGCCTTTCGATGGCGTTTTCTTCGGTTGGGGCAATATCAACCGATAAAAAACCTTCTTCTTCGCCACGCCTAATGGCCAGTAATCTATGCGAAGGGATTTTTTTTAATTCTTCCGAAAACGCAAAGTAATCTTTGTACTTCACACCCTCCGTTTCTTTATTTTTTTTGACCTTGGCCGTTATGATGGCCTCCCGCTCAAATACTTTTCTGATGCCGTTGCGGGCGTCAATATTTTCGTTAATCCATTCTGCCATAATATCCCTTGCACCTTGCAGGGCTTCATCAATAGAATTTACTTTGTCGTTTAGGTAATTTTTTGCTTTAGCTTCAAGATTACCCTCTTTTTGGTCAAAAATTAATTTTGCCAGCGGTTCTAAGCCTTTTTCAATGGCGATACTGGCCTTTGTTTTTCGCTTTTGTTTGTAGGGCAAATAAATATCCTCAATTGCTTGAAGCGTAGTGGCAGCCATTAGTTTTTTTAATAACTCATCGGTCATTTTGCCTTGCTCTTCAATGTTTTTAATCACAGCCTCTCTACGTTTATCGGCTTCTAGCATTTTTTGCCAACAATCTCTTATTTCTAAAATCTGAACTTCGTCTAGTCCTTGGGTCATTTCTTTGCGGTATCGGGCGATGAATGGTACGGTTGCCCCGCCTTCAAATAAAGTTACAACATTTGATATTTGAGAACTTGAATAATTTAATTGGACTGTCAAAGCATTAATTAGAGAAGCGAGCATAGAGAATGGGCTAATAATGATAAATTTTTGAAACGAATCTAAATTCCTAGCTTTTAGGTCTTGTCGGTTAATAATAACAATTGGCTAGTATCTTTGCCACAAAGTTAAAATTCGTTAAATCTAATACAAGCCAACAACGTTTATTTCTTTTGGTGCATCTATATTCTACACTCAACCAATACAATTATGAAAATCCATCACACCCCCGTTTTTCAAACAAAAAACTATATTTATTTTGCTTTTATTCTATTTGCGATGTTGATTTCTAGCTGTGCATCAACAGGCAAAAAGAATCTTCAAAGAGGTAATTATTACCAATCGGTCGTGGAGTCTGCTGAAAAATTGAGACGGAGTGGCGATAATAAAACTGCCGCTAAAGTATTAAAAGAAGCCCTTCCGTTGGCCCAGAAACAGGCTTTTGCTCAGATAGAAGCCCTTGAAAAAAGTTCGGAGACATTTAAAAACGATGGAATTGTAAGGGCATATCAAACATTGAATAATCTTAACGATGAGCTTTTGAGGTGTTCGGCTTGCCAAAAATACGTCGATGTGCCACCGTCTTACCGTAGTCAAGAAATGGCTGCTCGTAGCCTAGCTGCCGATGCCCACGTAAGCGTTGGAAATGAAAAATTGGTAAATAACACCAACCGAAACGAAGCAAAAGAGGCCTTTGAACAATTTGAAAAAGCAAAAGATTTTGTGCCTGATTATCCCAATATCAATAAAAAATTAGACGAGGCTTATTTTTACGCAACTTTGAAGGTAATTGTAGAACAAGCCCAAATCTCGTCGAGAATGTACCAGTATAGTAACGAATTTTTTCAAAACAAGATACAAGAATACATAAGTACTAACAGAAGAATGAACAAATTCGTGAAGTTTTTCACGCCCGACCAAGCTCGAACCGAAAACTTGAAATATCCAGACCACATCGTTCAGCTTAATTTTGAGGATTTTGTGGTAGGACAGGTTTTTGAGAAATCGAATA
>JAYWHL010000662.1:0-5727 GCA_043777715.1 Cytophagaceae bacterium
ATCAAAACCTGTATTTATCATTCATAACTTTCTTAAACCTAATGGCTTTCGGCGGCGGCTTTGGCAGCGAGGGCAATATCTTCGGCTGATTTTTTGGGTGTTTTTAGTAAAAAAACAAAAGGTAAAACACAGATAAAAATCACGGAAACGATTCTGAAAGTATCGAGATAGGCCAAATAAAAGGCTTGGCGGTCTATCATTAGTTCCATTTGTTTGAAGGCTTGATTGCTTGCCAAAAGCAAGTCGCCAGAACGGCTCAAAAAATTCATTTTTAGGAGGGTTAATCTTTCCACAAAAAGAGGATTTACGTCCGTAAAATTGGCTACTAAATCTGCACGATGTTGGGCGTATCGGGCCGAGGCAAAATTATTGGCCATGGCAATACCAAAGGCACCGCCCAATTGCCTAATCATATTGGTTAGGGCTATGCCAGCAGGAAATTCTGATGGCAAAAGCCCTGATACAGAAAGGCTTATGAGCGGCAATTGTAACATTGACGTTCCGAGGGTTCGCATCAATTGCATCGGAAAAAACTGCCACCGACTCATATCGGTCGTGGATTGGCCTCCATAAAAACCAAAAGCCGCAAAAATAAGAATGCCCGCAATCACAAAAGGTATGGGCGATGCCCCCGCCGACATTCTACGACCAATAATCGGAAAGGCGAAGATGGCAACAAGCGTGGGATAGAGCAAAGACAGGCCCGTTTCGAGGGGCGTAAAGCCGTTGATGCGTTGCACAAAAACGGGATATACAAACACCGATGTAAACAAACCAAAACCAGCCACCAATACAAAAATAGTTGAAAAAGCAAAGGTTCGATTTTTGAAAACCCTAAGATTAACAACGGGTTGGGGCGTATATAATTCCCAAGAAATAAAGCCAAAAACGCCAATAAATGCAGCCAAACTGGTCAGAACGATTTCTTTGGACTCGAACCAATCTTTGGATTCGCCCCTTTCTAGCACATATTGTAAAGCCCCAACGCCCATAATCAAAAGCAAAATACCGATATAATCTATTTTTATTTGAGCCTTGCGACTGCCCTCGCCTTCTTTTCTTTCGATGAATACAATCGTGAGAATGGCCGCTGCAATACAGATTGGAATATTTACAAAAAAGATTTCCGACCATGTAAATTTATCAATAATATAACCCCCAACCGTTGGGCCAAGCGTTGGGCCAAGCACAATACCCATGCCAAAAAACCCAGAGGCTTTACCTCGTTCTTTGCCAGGGAAAGCATCAAACAAAATGGCTTGCGAGGTACTAAGCAATGCCCCGCCACCTATGCCTTGAATAAACCGCCAAAGCACCAATTGCCACAAGGTATTGGCCGTTCCACAAAGATAAGAGGCAATACCAAACAGAATAATAGAGCCTAAATAGTAGTTTTTTCGGCCAAAGTATTCGCCCAAGAAACCCGTCATCGGGATAACGATTACGTTGGCAATGGCATACGAAGTTATAACCCAAGCGATGTCTTCGATGGTTGCCCCCAACGACCCCGCCATTTGGTTTAAAGCCACGTTTACGATAGTAGTATCAAGAAGTTCCATGATAGCCGCCGTAACCGTAGTTAAAATAATGGCAGCACGGGCTAATCCAGTTGGTTGCATATTTTGAAATTCTTTAGCGTTTATTTTTTTTGGCTTTTGGCTTTAGGCAATAGGCTTTAGGCAATAGGCTTTAACCCTTAACCTCTTGACCATTAACCCTTTGGCCTTTAACCCTTCTGAGTGCTGGGCAATTCTGTAAAATATAGCATAACACAGAGATTTGTTCAAGAATATTGCTTTCGCAAAGGTGGTTGGTGAGCCACCAACCACGGAAAAGACCTCTTGACCATTAACCCTTTGGCCTTCAACCCTCCGCCCTATTTCACTCTTACCTCAACCTCGGTACTCATACCTGAACGAAGAAGATTTTTTATTTTATCAAGATTTTTGATGGCTATTTTCACAGGTATTTTTTGGGTAACTTTAATAAAATTACCACTGGCGTTGTCGGCAGGAATCAAGGCAACATCGGCACCCGTTGATTTTGCAAAGGCTTGGATATTTCCTTTAACCACCAAATCGGGAAAGGCATCTAATTTGATATTAACCTCTTGGCCTTCTTTGAGTTTGGCCAGTTGGGTTTCTTTAAAATTGGCAATAACCCAATACAAAGAATCTTGCACGATGGTAGCCAAAGTTTGCCCTGGTTGAATGTACTGGCCTGTTTCTACATTTTTGCGACCAATTTTCCCAGCACTTGCCGCATATATTTTGGCATAACTCAAACGTAGTTTTTGTTGTTCAATTTTGGCTCTTTGAACTGCCAATTGAGCCTCGGCTCGGTGCAAATTTGCCCCCAAAATCTCTAACTTAGAACGGTTGGCGTTCAAGTCGCTTTGGTTGGCTTCGAGCGTTGCAGATAGTATTTCGTAGTTAGACTGGCTATCGTCGCTTTGTTTTTTGGTAATAGCACTTTCGGCAAGCAAGCGAGCATCTCTTTCAGCATCTTTTTTAGCTTTTTCTTTACGCAAATTGCTGGCTTTCAGGCCAGTATCTCCTGCCTTTAGGCTCAATTCCGTACTTTTAATATTGGCACGGGCGTTTTCTACTTCGGTGGTCATTTGGTTGTAGGTAGCCTCTAATTCTAACAGAGCCAATCGCATTTCTTGGTCGTCTATTTCTACCAACAATTCGCCTTTCTGTACGTCGTCATAGTCTTTTATGTTTACCTGCTTTACATACCCCGCCAATCTTGGCAACACAGGCACTTGATAGGTTTTGATTTGGGCGTTGTCGGTGCTTTCATACATTTGAGAATGCTCGTAGCGGGTATAGGCATAGTAACCAACGCTTATCAAAACTGCAACTAGGATAATTTTGGGAAGGTATTTTTTGAGTGGACTTTGGGTTTCCATATTCATTTTGTTTTAAGAAGCCACAAAGGTAAACCAAGTTTACTATATTAGTCAAGTTTATTGACTAATTAATTTTTTATACGTAATTTTATAAAAAATTTAAAGCATTGATTATTTACAAATCCCTTATGAATCAAGAACTTATAGACAGCGTAACTAAGTTTAAAGCCAACAAAAATCGTATGCTAGGGCGATTGTTCAACAAATCGTATCGGTATGTTAGCGATTTGGCAACCGATTTTTTGCATAAAAAGGGCTATGACCATTTTAGGGTGGGGCATATTGTGGCCTTGGTACATATCGATTTAGACGGTGTTTCGGTAAATACCCTTGCCCAAAAAGCAGGTATAACCAAACAAGGAATGAGTAAACTCGTAAAAGAATTACAAACAGAAGATTTTGTTAGTACCCAAAAAGACCCTACCGACGCCCGTGCATTGGTTGTAAAACCAACTCAAAAAGGTCTACAATGTATGCTGGATTGGCAAGAATGCGTACAGCACATCAATCAGGAGTTTACCAATGTTTTGAGCGAAGAAAAACTAGAGTTACTAAAAGATATTTTGGAGGAATTGGTGCATCATTACGACCACGTAGTATCTAAGGGCTTGGATAATCGTTTTTTAGATGTTGATTTATTATCGAAATAATCAAAAATACGAATCCTGCACCTCTTGTAAAATCCTTTTAGGTAATTGATATTTTTCTGTAAAATCTTATTGGCTTTTTAGTATTCAATTCAACAAAATTGCGTTCTTTACTAAAAAAACCTCTACAATGAAAATCAAACACCTTCTCCTATCATTTTTATTTATTGTTGGATTATTATCTTGCAAAAAGTCTCGTGAAAACCATTGGCAAGCCATCAATCCCGAATTTGCCAATTATATATCTGCTTTTACGGGCGGTATTATTTCTACTCAAAAAGACATTCAGATTGTTTTATTGAACGAAATTAAACTTCTACCTAACGAAAAAAACGAACTTCCTTCTGATTTACTAAGTTTTTCGCCCAACATAGACGGTAAATTGGTAATGAAAGATAAATTAACCTTGGCGTTTATCCCTACCCAAGCCCTACCCCAAGATGCCTTTTATACGGCAACGCTTAATCTTCAAAAAATTCAGAGCCAAGTGCCAGACTCGTTGGCAAAATTTAGTTTTGAGTTCAAAACCATAAAACAAGACTATGACCTAGCTATCAAGGGTTTAGAGAATGTTTCGGCCAAAGATACCAACGTTTATAAACTAAATGGTTCGATTTTTACGGCCGATAATGCCGATGCCGAAAGCATAGAAAAACTACTTAGTGTTAAAAATCAGTCGGATATTACGTGGCAACACCTCCCCAATCAGCACGAACATCGGTTTAGTATTAATAACATTGCCCGAGAGAATGAACCTTCTGCCCTCAATCTCAAACTAGATGGGCGTGCCATTAACACCGAAAAAAACCTAGATACCACGATTGCAGTTCCCTCAAAAAACAATTTCGGTATTACACAAATCAAGGCTTTTTCGTACCCCGAACAATACATTTCGGTTTATTTTTCAGAACCTGTTCAATCGATGGATTTTCAAGGATATTTTTTGATAAAAAATCAAATTATGAAATTCAAATCGGTGGTTGTGAATGCCAACGAAATCAAGATATACCCCAACGACCGCATAGATGGCAATTCTGAATTTACTGTAAATCAAGGCATTAACAGTATTTATGGCAATACTTTAACAAGAAGCCAAATCCAAAATTTGCCAATGAACTCACTGGCACCAGCCGTTGAGATGGTAGGCAATGGCAATATAATTCCACAAAACGAAGGACTTTTTCTGCCCTTTAAGGCCGTGGGTTTAAAGAGTGTAAAAGTAGAAATCACGAAAATTTTTGAACAAAACGTACATCAATTTTTTCAGTTTAATCAACTCGACGGCGATAATTCTTTGAAATTGGTAGGCCGCAAAATCCTTACCAAAATCGTACCCATTGGCCTTAGCAAAGATTTTAGTGCCAATAATATGAAGGTGTATCAGTTGGAACTTTCCAAGCTGATTGCACCCGAACAAGGAGCGATTTATAACGTTAAAATCACGTTTACAAAAGAGATGGCCGTGAATGTTTGTAACGAAAAAGTGATAAACAGCACAGACCTGACCCTACTTGAAAGGCAAAGCGATAATTGGGACGAAGACACCAACATCGATGATTATTACAACGATGGCTACGGCGATTATAGCGATGATTACGATTATAGCCAACGGGATAATCCTTGCCACAATTCGTATTATAATAGTAGTAGATTCGTATCCAGAAACGTACTGGCTTCTAACATTGGTTTGATTGCCAAAATAGGCAACGACCGCAAAGCGTATCTGTCGGTAAGTGATATCTTGGACGTAAAGGCCATGGCGGGCGTGAGCATAAAAGCATTCGATTTGCAGCGACAATTGGTAGGCGAAGGCAGTACGGATTCGGACGGAATGGTATCTTTTGACCTAAAAAGAAAGCCTTTTTTATTTATCGCCCAAAAAGAAAACCAACGGGGTTATCTCCGTGTTGATGATGGTTCGTCGTTGTCGCTTTCTAATTTTGAAGTGAGCGGTGCTACTTACAAAAAAGGAATAAATGGCTTTATTTACGGAGAAAGAGGCGTTTGGCGGCCTGGCGATAGTTTGTTTTTGAGCTTCACCTACAAAGACGCCCTTCATACCTTACCCAAAGACCAGCCCGCTATTTTGGAATTATACAACCCCGACGGGCAAATTGTACAGAAACAATTATGTACCAATCATCTCAACCAGTTTTATAGTTTTAA
>JAYWHL010000663.1:0-2068 GCA_043777715.1 Cytophagaceae bacterium
CCTCTTACTCAAAAGCCAGTATTGACATCAAAAGTTAATCTAAGCAATAGCGAAGTCTTCCAAAAAACGCTTTATTTCCTTTGTGATTAAAAAAATCAGACAAAAGCAATATGTCTTTCTTTGTTTCCTTTGTGCCTTTGTGGTAAAAATGTCTTTTTGTGTGGTTAAAAAAAGAGTTTGTGGTAAAAACATCTTTGTGAATAAAAAATCAAGCATCAGACCCACCCGATTTACTAGCCGTCGAATCGTTTTCGTTGGAATAGTAAAACGCATTAATTTCACAGCAATTTTTGATAAAATCAATACTCAAAATCTCAATTCGATGAATATTCAAGCCCGTTCTGGAATGCAGGTCTGCAAGCATTTCGTGGCGAGATTCTTGTTTTATTAAATCCAGCCTTTCGTATTTGATGGGTTTATGGTTTTCGTGAACCAAGGCCAACTTGCGGTCTAACATATAAGTTGTACCCAGCATCAGGCCATTGCCCAGTAGCATCAACGAAGGGTCGGGTGAGAGTTGCCCAAGGGCGTTGATAATTCCCACGGCCACAACCAAAAAAAAGTAACCCATTTCCCTGACAGGCACAGTTACGGTACGGTACCTAAAGATTGAAAAAATAGCAAAAAGCCCAAAAGCAAAGCCCATTTTTATGGCCGCACTACTAAGCAACAAGCAAATCAAAAAGATTACCGTATTGAAAAGAAAGAAAGTAAAAACAAAATCCTTGTTTTGGTGGCGGTTATAATAAAGCCATCTTACCAACAAAAACGTAATGAGCATATTGAGGGCATACCTAAAAATAAACTCAACGAGAGGATTTCCTCCCAAAAAAAAGGTTTGTAGCTGCTTCGATTCTTGGAGAAATTCCATTTGGTTTTGGGAAAATATGATGATGGCTTTTGTGTAAATTTAAGAACCACCAAAGGCTATTGCAAACCCTAAGTTAAAAATATTATTCAAAAGTTTGTTTTACGGCCAAGTTCCGATTGTTTACATGGGTTTTGAGAATGCCTAAAGCCAAAGCAAAATTGTTTGAATTACTCAGGTAAGTTGCCCCTGTTTTTTCGCCATCTGTTCCCACCACAAAGGACGAAATGAGGTTGTAATTTTTGTCGAAAACGGGATTCATTTTTTCGGGAGTGAACACGTTTTTGTTAAAATCTAAGATAAATGCTTTGTATTTGGCGTAATAAACGGGGTCATCGCACAAGTATCTAATCAATGGCCAAGTTGATAGCGTAGCTTTTTGGTCGAGGCTTAGGCTTCTTACATTACTGCTTAGGGCTTCGTTATTGTCCCACGGAATCCACATAAATCCCTTGCCCGTGGCATTATATAAATAGTGATTATGGGCCATAACGCCGTAAGTATCCCAGTTTTGCAAGACGGTGTTTACAGCCAACCATTTCAAAAAATAATCTGTATTTAGGCTTTTGTCGAGATTGGCCCGCCATTGCGTAGGGTTTGTGCTGCGGTCTTTGCTGTGAAGGCTTGCAAAAAGCGTTGTAATATCCGACCAGTCGGCCTTAGTTTCGTTATTTTTCTTTTCAAAAGTTGCCTGCGTAAACTTCCCTTCTGTAAAATTGGATTCTGGTTTATAGATATTGCCACTTTCTTCGCCAAACTGATTTTTTATCATCGTGTCTTCTGGGATTTCTATCATTGTATAAACCCCATTATATTTTAGGCCATCGCCAAAGTCGATAAAAATTCTATAAAAAGCGGTTTTGGGAGCAGCAATACCCGCCATTCTAAAAACCTCTGGCGTTATCTTATCCCTCATCAGCGAGTTATCTTTGAACGCTGGCGACATCGAAACCTCCTTAAAGCCATAAAACCGTTGGTCTTTAATCTTGGGAAACTGGTCTTCGTATTCATCAAATTGTAACTTGAAAGGAAGTTTGTAATTGCCCTCTCCCCAAGCCGAATTTAAGCTCGAATTCCCCTTGAGCCTAAAGCCTACCTTGTACCATTCCTTGCCATTATACTTCATCGAAACCGCCCGATAGGCTGGTTCAAGCGTAGAAAATGCAGGCATACCGCCACCACCTCCTGCGGGTAGTTTAG
>JAYWHL010000664.1:0-2065 GCA_043777715.1 Cytophagaceae bacterium
GGTTACTTCGCCAATTTCAAAATCATTCCAAAAAATTTGGGCAATCATCTCATTATCAAAAATAAAATCATCATCACAACGCTCAAAAGGCACTTTTTCAAGAATTTCTCTCGAAAACGCTCTGTATCCTGTATGATATTCAGAGAGTTTTTGGCTCATCAAAACATTTTGGGTGAAGGTCAAAAACCGATTGGCAATATATTTATACATCGGCATTCCGCCTTTTAAAGCTCCTTTGCCCAAGATTCTCGACCCAAAAACGGCAGGATAAAGGTCATTGCCGATGATTGAAATCATGGCCGTGAGCAAAAGGGGCGTGTATTGATAGTCGGGGTGGAGCATAATCACGATGTCGCCACCGAGTGCTAGGGCTTTGTTATAACAAGTTTTTTGGTTGCCGCCATATCCTTTGTTGCGGTCGTGGCGTATTACGTGCTTGATACCCAAGGCTTTGGCTACTTCTACGGTGTTGTCGGGGCTGTGGTCATCTACCAGCACCACCTCGTCCACGAGATTAAACGGAATTTCGTTGTAGGTACGCTCAAGGGTAAGGGCTGCCCTGTATGCGGGCATCACAACGATTACTTTTTTGTTGTTATACATTTGCTTTGCTTATCGGTTCTAAAAAGAATACGCAATTTACGAATCTTTTGAGATAAGCCAAAGCCCCAAATCAGCGTTACCTCAGGGCAAATACTTTACGATATTGCAGGGGGCTATGGTTGGTAACCAGTTTGAACTGTTTGTTAAAATGCGAAAGATTGCCAAAACCACTCTCGTAGCACACTTCGGCTACACTCTTGCCCGTGTTTTGTAATAATTGTGTGGCATAACCGATACGATAGTCGGTTAGCATTTCTACAAAAGTTTTTTTGGTAACTTTCTTGAAATACCTACAAAATGCCGTGGTGGTCATCGAAATAGTATCAGCCACATCATCTAGTGAAATTTCGTCTTGAAAATGCTCGGTTACATAGGCATAAACTTTATTGAGGCGGTCAAAATCTTGATAAGCCAAAGATGGAAAAAAATTGGACGTATCCAAACTATGGGTATCGTCGGACAAAGCCAAGGTATTGAGCAAGTCCACCAAGCCAATTACTCGCTGAAAAGGAGTGGCGTTTTTAAGAAACTGCATTTCTTTACCAATCCTTTGGGCGGTTTTGCCAGTAATATTCAGCCCCGTTTTGGCACGGTCTAGTAGCCTAGCGATGGCCTGCATTTCGGGCGTTTTAAAAAAATCTTTACCCAAAAAATCATCCTTAAACTGAATAACCAACCAATGAGCCATTTGGCCTTCGGGCAGGGGTTCGTTTTTCCAACAATGAGGCAAATTAGCCCCCAATAGCACCAAATCGCCTGCTTCAAAATCGGTGATATGATTGCCCACAAAACGTTTGCCTGTACTGTTCAGCACAAGCGTTAGTTCAAATTCTGGATGAAAATGATAAGGGGCATCGAAGTTGGGCATCTGAAATTCCCGATACAACATAGAGCCACTAACAGGCATTCCGATTTGCTCGAATTGAGGTTTCATAATTTTTGGTGCAAGGCATTAGGAATATGAATTTATTAGAAATCTATTCAAAATTTAGTCAATAATTACTACAAAACAAATTATTGGTTAATATTCCATTATAACAGGCTAAAATTAAAGAAGAAAAAATGCTTCTTAAAAATGAAATTTGTAGGGTATTCGGTCATCTGTGTAACGCTCCGATTTGCAAAAGAGACTTTAACACCCTACCTATGAAAACGATTGAATTGCCCCAGCTTTTGGCTAATTATGAAGTGTCCGAGGCCAACCGAGAGCGTTACCAGAACGATGGCCATATTTTACTCAAAGGCATTCTGGCCCCCCACGAACTCAATGCCTATCGACAGGCGATTGTTGAAGCCTCGGCACGCTACAACACCGAAAAACGCAAACTTCAAGACCGTGATACTTACGGAAAAGCGTTTTTACAAATCATGAATCTTTGGGAAGTAGATACCCAAGTGCGGCAGTTTACGCTGGCCAAACGCTTTGGCCAAATTGCGGCAGATTTGATGGGCGTAGAAAAAG
>JAYWHL010000665.1:0-2063 GCA_043777715.1 Cytophagaceae bacterium
CTTTATGTTTTAGACCAAATAGGATTTAGAATGGTGGTAATTGACTTGCTTTCGCAAAAAGTGGTAGCTAATGTTCCAACGGGGCGATACCCTTTTGGCATAACCCTTTCGCCAGACGAATCTCACGTTTTTGTGGCCAATGTTGGTGTTTTTGAATACAAAACCTTTACCGACCTCAATCCAAAAGACCTTAAAAATACCGCCCATACCTATCCTGCCACCAAATACGGCTCCAAAGAAATGATAGAAGGCGATGCCAACAAAGGCATTTTGCCCCTAGGCGACCCCAATGCTCCCGAAGCATTTTCGGTTTGGGTTTATTCGGTTTTAGAACAGAAAAAAGGCATTCCTCAATTTCAATCGGCTATAAAAACAGGCTTTTTGGTGGGGCTTATGATAGAGGATTTCCCAGCCGTGGGTGGCAGTAGCCCAAATTCTTTGGTGGCCACCAATCAATATGTGATGGTGAGCAATGGCAATAACGACTGCGTTTCGGTGATTGACTATCACAAAAAAGAAGTCGTAAAAAATATTTTCTTGAATCCCGAACCACGCCTAAAAAATTTGAGGGGGCTTATACCCTTTGGCTTGGCACTTTCGCCCAACCAACAACGCTTGTATGTTGCCGAGGCAGGTATTAATGCCGTGGGAGTTGTGGACATACCTACGCTTGAGGTAATTGGGCATATTCCAACGGGTTGGTTTCCGTCAAAACTCAAAGTGAGCAATGACGGCCAAAAATTGATAGTGGCCAATGCCAAAGGTTACGGCAGTGGCCCAAATGGAGGTAAAAATTTCAAAATAAACAAAGAAGGAAGCTATATTGGTAGCTTAATGAAAGGCACAGTTTCGGTAATGGACATTCCAAGCGGCGAAGCCCTAAAGGCCGAAACAAAGGCCGTAATTGACAATAATTATCGTTGGATTGAAGACAAAAACGTTAGCAAATTGCCCGATTCGCTTAAATATATTGTTTTTATTTCTAAAGAAAACCGAACTTATGACGAAGTATTTGGCCAAAACAAATTGGGAAAAGGCGACCCTACCTTGGCACGCTTTGGGCTGGGCAGGCAGGTAGCAAACCGCAATCGTAGCAAGATAATTGCCAAGGCCGATGTAATGCCCAATCACGTAGCATTGGCAAGGCGGTTTGGAATGGCCGACAATTTTTATTGCGACTCCGACGTATCTGCCGACGGCCACAGATGGCTCGTGATGACCTACCCCAACGAATGGGTAGAAACCAGTACGGCGGCGTTTTATGGAGGCAAGCGAGACCTTCAAGAAAACTCGCAAGCCCCTGGCAATCTGGCACTCATAGGTGCAGCGGGGTCCATCTATCCCGAAGATTATAACGAAGCGGGTTCTATGTGGGAACACCTCCAACGGCACAATATCGACTTCTATAATTTTGGTTTTGGAGTAGAAATGGCCGCTAATTATAGCGACAGCACCATGAAATATATTGGCGAATTATATACCGTAAATTATCCATTGCCTGCACCGCTTTATGACAAATCGTCTCGAACTTTTCCGACCTACAATATGGCCATTCCCGACCAATTTAGAGCCGATTTGTTTATGAAAGAGTTCAACGAAAAATGGTCTGAGAATAACCTCCCGCCTGTGCTAACGCTGATGCTACCCAACGACCACGGAACTTCCGAACGCCCACACGCTGGATTTGGATTTCAAGAAAGTTATATGGCAGACAACGACCTTGCCCTTGGCCGAACGATAGAATTTTTGTCGAGAACACCCTACTGGAAAAATATGCTCGTTGTGGTTACCGAAGACGACCCCCAAGGCGGCATCGACCATATCGACGCTCACCGAAGTATTTTGTTGTTGGCCTCGCCCTACCTCAAAAAAAATTATGTTGGCCATCAGCATTATAGTTTTGGGAGTATTTTCAAAACTTTTTGGGATATTCTCAAAATACCGTATCTCAATCAATATGATGCCACGGCAAGCAATTTGGCCGATATGTTTACTACCACGCCCGATTTTAGCCCCTATAATGCCCTCAAAGCCGATGTTCAGATTTTTGACCCCGCCAAGGC
>JAYWHL010000666.1:0-5705 GCA_043777715.1 Cytophagaceae bacterium
CTACGCTAATTTGACGATAAAATTATTTTTAGATACTAAATTTTATAAATTTATTTTCTTATTTTTCGTTTACCTCATACCCTTCGGTAAAATATTGGAGATAGTAACCCTACAAACAGCATATCGAAAACTATAATTGATTGATAATCAACGAATTATTATTTGTCATTTATTGCTTTTTGGACTACCAGTATATTTTTTTAGTTACAAATTATTGAATAACAGCTCTTTACCAGTTTTATGAAAGCACTTTTTGTTTATTTCGCATTGTTTTTCTTGATTGTTTCTCGGTTAAATGGCCAAGGATTTTTAAATGTAAAAGGTGTTGTTTTGGATAGTTTGACCCAAAATCCCGTCCAAAATGCTTGGATAGGCATTGCTGCAAAAGGCATTTCGATAATTAGTAATGAAGAAGGGAAATTTATATTTAAGTACCCAGCCATCAACCAAAAATCTAAAATCACAATTGCGGCAATAGGCTACAAAAATTTGGAATTAAACTTGGCGGATTCCTCATTTATAAATAGAGATTCACTTTTTTTGGTAAAATCTCCTCCAATCATTTTAGATACTGCCTATACCAATCATTTTAAAGCCAAGTGGGTGGTTAATGATGCTCTTTTGAGGGTCAAGGCAAATGCACAGTCTAATAATTATATGCTGAATGGATTTTATCAAGAAACACTTTTTAGGGATTCGATGTACGTAAAAATTTATGAAGGAATGCTGAAGGTTGAAAAAAGTCCAACGCTACCAAAGGTTATTTTAGAGGATTTTCAGCAAGAGAAGGTAAAAATGGTTAAAGCCCGAAAATACGAAAAAACAGATTACACCGAAGAACTAAGTAATTTTGGTTTTGCAAATGGCCCCAGCATTGTCGGGCATAGTATTGAAATTTCTTTGCCAGAATACTTAGAAGGAAATAATTTAGATGATTACGAATACAAACTAGATTCTTTGTTAGAAATTTATGATAATAAAATTTTGTGGAAAATCAAGTTTGAGCCTGTTGCCAATCGGAAAGTCAAGGCATCAAGAATTGGGTCTATTTTGATTGATACGCTTTCTAAAGCGATTGTAAAAATAGAATATCGCTTCACACCCGAAGGAGCAAAAGATGTTTTGAGAGGCAGTTTGAAAAGTATTTTAGGAGGAATGAAAACAGAAATTGGGATAGTTTATGGGGCTTCTGTTTATAAATCTTTTGGCGATAAGTATTATTTACAAGATTCCCAATTGGCTTTGGAAGCTGTGCTTAAAAAAGGAAAGAACTTCAAAACAACCGCAAAACTGAATCTTCATTTTATTTGTAATGAAATTCTGATGAAATATTCGTCCATAAAATTTGAAGATATTTTGGCTTCAACCGATGATTTTCCGATGGGCGGAAAACGATATGAAGATTCAATTTGGGGAAATATGAATTATAAAATCCCAATAAATGCCATGCGAGAAATAATTATTGAAGAAAAGGAATAGTTTTTCAGGATTGACAAATTATTAAGATTTGTCAATCCTTTTTAGTTTTTACAGTCTGATAATTTCCGCACCAATGGCATTGAGGCGAGTATCTATGTTTTGGTAGCCTCTATCAATTTGTTCTATATTGTCAATAATAGACGTCCCCTTGGCCGACATTGCGGCTATCAACAACGAAACTCCAGCACGAATATCAGGGGAGGTCATTCTGATACCCCGCAGTTGTGTGGTTTTATTCAATCCAACTACGGTTGCTCTGTGTGGGTCGCAGAGGATAATTTGAGCACCCATTTCGATTAATTTATCTACAAAAAACAAACGACTTTCAAACATTTTTTGGTGTATCAAAACCGTTCCTTTGGCTTGTATGGCTGTTACGAGTACGATACTTAACAAATCGGGCGTAAAACCTGGCCATGGGTGGTCGGAAACCGTAAGCATAGAGCCGTCAATAAAGGTTTCGAGTTCGTAACTATCTTGTGATGGAATAAAAATATCGTCTCCTCTAAATTCCATTTTAATACCTAATTTTTGAAAAACTTGAGGGATAATGCCAAGGTCGGGAATAGAGCAGTTTTTGATTGTTATTTCCGACTGGGTCATGGCGGCTAGGCCAATAAAAGACCCAATTTCAATCATATCGGGCAACATCGTATGTTCGGTGCCAAAAAGCTCGGTTACTCCCTCAATAATTAACATATTAGAGCCAACGCCTTTGATATTTGCCCCCATTCTGTTCAGCATTTTACAAAGCTGTTGCAAGTAAGGCTCACAGGCGGCATTGTAAATGGTTGTAGTTCCTTGTGCCAAAACGGCCGCCATCACGATATTGGCTGTACCCGTTACGGAGGCTTCGTCGAGCAACATATAAGCCCCCTTTAGCTGGGAGGCATCTACTTCATAAATACCGCCTTCTTCTTGGCTATAACTAAATTTTGCACCAAGTTTCATAAAGCCAAAAAAGTGAGTGTCCAATCTTCTACGGCCTATTTTATCTCCTCCTGGACTTGGAATCCTTCCTTTTTTGAAACGTGCCAATGTTGGCCCCAATAACATAACCGAACCCCGAAGTGCAGCGGCCTTGCGTTTGTAAGTCTCTGAATTTAAGTAATCTAGGTTTACTTCCGAGGCATCAAATTTTACGCTCGATTCGCTCATTCGGGTACACCTAACGCCCATATCTCCCAATAAATCTATCAGTTGATTTACGTCCCTAATGTTTGGAATATTATGAATGGTGATGGGTTCTTTGGTTAAAATCACAGCACAAAGAATTTGAAGAGCTTCGTTTTTTGCTCCTTGAGGTATTATTTCGCCTTTGAGTTGGCGGCCACCTGTTACTTTAAAAGATGCCATAAGGGCTTATGTTTATTTTAAGTTTAATCAAAAAAACTTTGTGAAAAGCAAGAAAATCACTTAGAGGGCGGTCTTCTATTTTTGTTTCTATTATTTGGGTTATTTGGATTGTTTGCCGAACTCGCCCCAAAACCAGTGTTATTGTTATTTCTGTTTCTGTTATCTTTCTGAATCCTATTGCCGTTCAAAACCCTTCCCTTTTTTTCATTTTGCTCCAATCTATTGTCTCGGCCACCTGCACTAATTTGTGGCCTGTGAGTGCTAGGGGTGTAGTTGGCATTGTATCTATCTTTGGGGCTGGCGTCTATAATTTCGCCACGCTTGTAGGCGTCTATTTCGTCTTTAAGTTTCCCGCCCGACATCAACAATAATTGGTCTAAAAGTACCTTATCGTCCGAACTATCTTTGTTCCAAGACGAATAAAAACTTTTCATCATTTTTATCAAATAAGTAACAAAAGCCTTTCTATCTTCTTGATTTTCTGTTAAACAGGCTTTTTCTACCATCAATTCTAGGTTATGGCCATAGTGCCTAAACCTTAGATTATGATTTGAGTAGGTTACATTCTTGGGTTTTTTTCCTACTGATTCTTTTGAAGGCGGTGGATATGGCCCATCGACTTCTAGGGTAAAATTAGACATAATGTAGAGGTCGTCCCAGAGCCGTTGATAAAAATCCTGCGTGTTTTCTCTCATGCCAGGGTGTACCTGCCGCATCAGTTCGACTAATATATGTGCGTATTTTGTGCGTTTTTCACGGTCATCTATCGTGCCGAGATAATCCACAAACTTCTGAACATTGCTTCCGTATTCTTTCAAAGTAGTATTGTTTTAATTTCTTTTTATTTTTTTCACAAACGATTATCAGAAATGTGTTCTAGTATCCAAACTGTTTTCTGGTAAATCCGATTCGTACTTCTACAAAAATAGCCAATTAGATTCAACATAAAAAAATTATCCATCTCTTGGCTTGAGATGGATAGATGTTTGTTCAATATTTTTATCGTAAAAGGATTTTTATTTCCAATCATCGTCTGATTTTGGTTTTTTGGGTTTTGGAGCAGGTTTTGATGCTGACCCGCCTGTGCTGGCTTTTGCTCCTGTTTTGCTTCCGCCGCCACCCATCGGTGCTACTAATTGAACATCAGGTTCTACTCTACTAAAAACCCTTGCTACAATCTTCCATTCGCCGTTTAGTTTGAGCATACTCAGAAGGTCAATGTATTTGAACTCTGGGGCAGAAAGTTCCACCGCCGCCGAGGCCGATACGCCCGCATAAGCATAGTTAAGAATAGTTGGGGTTGCTGGTAGCCCTCCTGCTGGAGTTTTGGCAATAAAGTTTTTAACGGCAAAATCTTGTATTTTTCCAGAATTAGAATTTACAGTTTTTAGCAATGCGTTTGGGTGGAAGGCTCTATTAAGCCTAGCGGTGTCGCCTTTGGTTATGCCTTCAAGGTAATTATTGATACAAGTTTTGATGGCTTCGTCTTCGCTTTGAGCAAAAAGTGGTTGTGCTATGAATCCCAAAAGGAGGGTAATAATATAAAGTTTGCTTGTTTTCATGTTGATGAAAATTAGTTGGTTTGTTTTAACTATCCAAAAATAACATTTTAGGTTCATAATCCAAATAATCAATCGCCTTTCTGTAGCAAAACCCAAAACCCAAACCCTTTGCTATTGCGGGCGATTGATGAACCTAGAACGCCTTTTGAATGAATTTAGTATGAATGAATCTTTTGTAAAATCAAAAAGCGTATCGTAATTAAATTACAATACGCTTTTAATTTACTTCAAATACGACACTATCTTGATATACTCCGATAGCTTATTTTGCTGCCACTAAGCTAATGGTAAGCGTAAAGTTATCGTCGATTGCTTTGTCTCCGATTGAGGCAAAAAACGATTTAGAGTTGTACTTAATGTCATACTTCGTGCGGTCGATGATAATACCCGCCGAGGCCGTTGCACCTGTTGGGGTCGAAGCAAAAACCGCTGGGAAGGTAATAGGGGCGGTGATGCCCTTGATGGTTAAATCGCCTGTGATTTCTACTAATGAGCCTTTTGTAACAACCTTTGTGATTTTTAAATTTGCAGTACCAAATTTTGCAGTATCAAAAAAGTCGCTTCCTGAAAGATGTCCCATCAATTTGGCATTATAGCCTGCATCGGTAATGTCGGTACATTTCATGGTAGTCATATCTATTACAAAATTACCACCTACTAATTTTCCGCCTTCTACTTCAAGTGTTCCTTTAGTTATGCCAACCGTGCCATCGTGCTGACCTCCTACTTTTTTTGCCAACCATTTAACGCCACTTTTGCTGGCATCTACATTCAAAACGGTTGGTTTTTTTACTGCGAATACGTTCGTTGAAATGGCAAAGGCCAATACCAAAAATAATTTAATCGATTTCATTGTTTTTTTTGTTTTTAATTGTGTTTTACTCTGTTTTACTATTACTATCTTGTTGATGTGAATTTATTCTTTTGAGTTTCTTACTTTATCCAAAAGATTGTTCAAATCATTTAATTCTTCTGTGCTTAGATGTGAAAACGTTTTTTGTTCCCAGTCGAGTTGCAAAATATCAAGTTTTTCCAAAACTGTAATGCCTTTTGTTGTAATGCTTACGTCCACGGCTCGGCGGTCGTTGGAACAATGCGACCTTGAGGCAAGCCCTTTTTCAAACAATTTATCAACCAACCTAGAGGCGTTCGACATTTTATCCATCATTCGCTCTATTAACAACGTAATTCTTGCAGGATTCGGATATTGCCCCCTTAAAATTCTCAAAATATTATATTGTTGGATAGAAAGTCCATAAGGTTTCAGAATTTTGGTTTGGTTAGCTTCTACCCAGCCATTCGTAAACA